>JAWAXC010000008.1 GCA_038897115.1 Sulfolobales archaeon
GCTCAGATATGTCGTTGAGAAATATCTAGCTGGAAGAGAGGATCTAGAGATCATAGACCTAGGCTCAGGCTTCGGAGGGGTATGCTTCAAAGCACTAGAGATACTCCCCAAGGCTAAATGTACAGGGATAGACATAGATCCTCTTAAGGTTATGTGGAGCAGGATCGCATCTAAATTCAAAAAATGCGGTGGAAGAGCTAGATTCATGTGGGGGAACATCTTCAACATAGACCTAGGGGGATATGACTTGATATATATGTTCCTATGGCCACCAGCAGTAGCGAAGATAGAGGATAAGATCGTGAGGGAGGCTAGGAAGCCAACAGTAGTTATATCCCTAGAACATCCGCTGAAAAAGATCTATAGGGAGAGGTATGGAGACTTCTATATAGGGATCTACCCATAGCTATGTATATAACATCCGAGGTTTATTATCCACTATCTTCATTTCTTCCTAATCAATATCCTGGGTAGGCTATCTATCTCAACATCGTTCACAACATATTCTCCCGTTAAGTAATCGATGAACCTACCATCAACCCTTACAACAACCTTACCAATACCCCTGGTCTTAACTAAAACCAAAACCCTATCCCCTCTCCAGAAACCACATACACCATTTGGTGTTCTCATGGGCTTGTATGCTAGTGAATTTATGTTGAGGTCTCTTCTCAGCTTTAGAAGCCTATGGGTTATATAGATTTTTATTCTGCCATCATCCATATTGCTGATCATCTCCTTATCAAAGGATCTAGATCTCTTCAGAAGATCTGCCAGTTCCTTGAAGTTAACAGGTCTCCTATTATCTGGATCTGTTAGCAGATATCTCCAGGCCTCGGTTCCCTAGTAGATATCTGGCACACCAGGCGACATGATCTTTAGTGCTACTAGTGAGAGGGACTTCTCCATACCGACTCTTCTGATCTTCGCTTCAAACTTGGAGAAGCTGTTGATAAAGCTTCTATTCGTAAATGCCTCTTCAACGAGATCCGGCATTACGCGCTCATACTCTATATTCGGGTTGAGCCAGCTTGTATATATGCTTGCCTCCCTCAGGACCTATGTGGTTATAAACCACATCGAGGATCACAGCTATCCTCCTCTTATGAGCCTCATCCACAAGCTTTGCAAGCATCTTGGGCCCTCCATAGCTATTCTGCACAGCATAGAGAAACACTCCATTATAGCCCCAATCCATTTCTCCAGGGAATTGTGTAACCGGCATTAGCTCTATAGCATTAACACCTAGATCTACTAGGTAGCCCAGCTTCTCGATAACGCCTAGGAAATCACCCCTTTCTGTAAAGATGCCAACATGGATCTCGTAGATCAGAAGATCCCTCAGATCCACCCTCTTCCCCAGCTCCCTTATCTCAAAACATAGATCAACAAGCTGGGATGGCCCATGAACACCTAGCGGTTGATACTTCGAAGTAGGATCAGGGATCTCCTCACCATCAACAAGAAAACTATATAGCTCCCCTCCTTAACACCATCAAGCTCCAATCTAAAATACCCCCTATCATCCCTCTCAGCCTTAAAAACACCCCTACCATGGAGCTTAACGCTGAGCTCCCTAACATATGGAGCCCACACCTCAAAATAAGCGGAAACACCGTTAATCAAACTCGTACCATAGATCGCTCTACCATATCTGCTACAGACCAACAAGACACCTATAATCCATACCAAAAAACCACCAAATATCCCTTACCCGGATACATTGAATAAATCTAAGCTTATAACAACCCTAAACATCCAATGTGATCCAACACTTCTCAGAAACTCTAAGCTATTATGCAAAGCCCATAACAAAATTTCACCCACCCAACCAGGGGATCAAAAATATATAGTAAATAATATAAATAACTGCTATGTATTACCAATAAAAATTATAGAGAAAAATACTGTGAAACCCTACTAATAATACCGATCTATAATTTAAGATCAAAGAAGTATTATTACTATAAAAGCTTATAACAACCCTTTTCATTAACTATATATCGGGAGGGGGCAACAGACAGGCGCCCCCTAACCCACAAACCATATCTCTAAGCCTTGAGGGTAACCTCAGGGCTTAGGGGTATGGGTAGTGGGCTAGGGACAATATGTCTGTTGCCCCCTCCCACCTTTTTATTTCAATATTAGAATTCTCATGTTTCCTAGACTTTGTTTCTAGCTACTTAATGGTGTGGATGAAAAGAGTGTGTCTTGATTTAGATGCTTTAATTAATATGAATCATGTTTTATCTTGATCCTCTATGCATATGCTACTGTGATTTCACCTATTATATATCCCTAGCCATATGTTTTCATATGTATGTATATATCATCTCATCTATGGTATAAGTATTTGGTGTGTGTATGAATAAAGTTCTTTTGATCTCGGTTGTAGTTATAGCTTTGGTGTTATTGGGTGTGATAGCTTATATATATTTCCAGGGCTCTAAGCCGTCCTACGCTCCAACTACTATACAGCATATAACAAGTACGCCTTTACAGACGCAGAGCTCTTCCCAGTCTTCTCAGCTGGTGTTTAGCTATGGTGATATCACTGTTAAGGCGATTCTTCCAAGCAGGCCTATAACTATTACTGGTGGAGGCTCTACCTTTGTTAATGTACAGATGCAGTCCTGGATCCAGAAGTTCAGATCTGTGTCCAGCGGCCTTGTAACGGTTAATTACCAACCCATTGGTAGCGGGGCTGGTGAGGCGAAGTGGTTTGATCGAAGCCTTGATTTTGGAGCATCTGATGTCCCTATATCCAATGTAACATATCAGAGACTAGTAGCCTCTGGATCTGATTTCATCCAGATACCAGTAATAGCGGGCTCAGTAGCGATCATATATAACCTCCCAGAGTGGGATGAGAACCGCTGTGGAGCCCTCAGGCTAAGTGGTGAGGTGCTGGCCAACATATATCTTGGCAAGATAATATACTGGGATGATGATAGGATAAAAGAGCTTCAGATAGAGGGGTGCAGAGCCCTACTACCCCACGAACCTATAAGGGCGATCCATAGGAGCGATGGAAGCGGTACAACAGCCCTCTTCACCCTCTACCTCTCAGACGTGTCTGAGGAGTGGAGAACCAGGATAGGCTATGGATACACAGTCGAATGGCCTAGAGACGCTCTGGGATATGGTGAGGGAGGTAGGGGTAGTGACGGTGTGTCTGCAAAGGTCAAGGGCACGGCATACTCAATAGGATATGTTGAATACGCCTATGCAATAGTGAATAAGCTTCCAACTGCAGCTCTAAAGAATAGAGATGGCAACTTTGTAAAGCCCACCCCCGAAACCGTCTCTGAGGCTCTTAAGAGAGGGGCTAGTAACCTGCCACCTCCGAATGCATATTGGGGAGATATTCCGAAGAGCTTCATCAACAGGGAGGGGCAGAATACATATCCAATTGCTGGGCTATCATATATATTTATATATAAGGATATTACCAAAGATCCCGATATGGCGAAAGCGGTCTCAGCGTTTCTGAAGTGGATCCTGACCGAGGGTCAGAAGCCGGAGAACCTGGTAGAGGGCTACCTACCCCTCCCACCAGAGCTAGCGAAGATAGCTGTTAAATATGTGGAGCAAGGCTTAGGAATATAGTGGGTGACCCCTATACAGGGCTTTTTAAAGAGAAGAGATCTTTTTAGATTAATAGGGATCTCAAATATAGCTATAATAATAACCGTGGTTCTAATCGTAGCTATACTAAGCGCCGAGGGCCTCAGGATCTTTATTAGAGAGGGTCTAAGCTTTATATCGACAAGTATTTGGAGCGGGGCTAGGGAGAGATATGGGATACTATTCGCACTGGGGGGGACCCTTATCACCAGCGTCATAGCGATAGTGATAGCCCTTGTGATAGCTATAGCATCATCGATAACGATCGTTGAGATCTTGCCTAGAAGGCTTAAACCCCTTATCAGCTCACTCGTAGATCTCTCTGCCAGTATACCAACAGTAATATATGGCCTCTGGGGACTATTCATATTAGCACCTTTAATAGCAAATATAGCTGGGAACCCCCTATTAAGCACTATCAAGAGCTACCTGGGATCCCCAGGATCTCTTGGCACCTCCCTTTTCGCGGCATCAATACTACTCTCAATCATGATCTCGCCCTTCGCAACAGCGATAATTAGGGAGGCGCTATATAATGTTCCGAAATATGTTGATGAAGCCCTATACTCGCTTGGATTAACAAGATTCGAGGTTGCGATGTTAAAGATAAGATATATTAGAAGGGCTATCCTCGTTGCTGCTATGATAGCATATGGAAGAGCCGTTGGGGAGACCATAGCTGTGTCAATGGTTGTTGGTAATGTGGTGAACCCAGAGTTCTGGAAGATCCTAAATCCAGGCTATACCATTGCAAGCCTAATAGCTGATCAGTATCAGAATGCAGAGTCATACTACTATATGGTTCCAGCGATATTCGGAGCCGCGTTGGTATTATTCGCGATAGGCCTCTCAGTCAACATAGCTGTTATATGGATCTCGAGGGGGGCTAGATATGGAGGCTAGGATGCTGAAGTCCTATGCAGGGCTAGCCATTGCGGTGGTGATTACAATAGCTGGTCTAGCACCCCTAGTACATCTAATAGCGGTTGTCACAGTCAACGGTGTTAAAGCTATAGCAAAGAACTTCCCAGGCTTCTTCATAGAGGAGAGAGCCCTTCCAGGCTCCGAGGCAATCGGAGGTGTTGGACCATATATCGTTGGAACACTCATCCTCACGGCCATTGCATCCCTCATAGGGATACCAATATCTATATTGGCTGCGGTCTACGCAACACAGAGTGTTAGGAGCAGGCTTGGCCCCCTAACATCTATATTTGTCAGGACTATGATCGAGTTTCCAACCATTATAATAGGCCTCTCGGTATATGGTACCCTAAGGCTCCTGGATCTCGCCCTCCAGGTGATAGGACTCCATAGCCCTATACCTAGGTTCAGCGCCCTCTCAGGCTCCATAGCCCTAGCTATAATCATGATCCCATTCATATACTCCCAGGTGGAGGAGAGCCTGAAGGGGGTTCCGATGCACCTTAGAGAAGCGATCTACTCCCTAGGGGGTTCGAGGCTTGTATCATCATATATATTGCTGAGATATGTAAGGGCATCTATATTAGCTGGGATAGGCATAGGGGTTGGAAAGGCTATGAGTGAGACGGCTCCCCTCCTATTCACAGCATTTGGGAGTGAGTACTACCCCTCTGGAGGATTAGAAGCCCTTTTAAAGCCCATAGGAGCTCTAACACTTGGAATATATACCATGGCTCTATCAGGCTATAGCAACTGGGTCGAGGCCTCATGGGGAGCCGCGTTTATCCTGTTAGCAATATCTATAGCTCTTTTCACAGCTATAAGGATTATATCTGGAAGGAGGTGAGGCTATGGGTTCCAAGGGTGCATCGATAGAGATCCAGGGGCTGAGGGTCTGGTTAGGCTCTAGAGAGGTTATAAAGGGGATCAGCCTATCGATACCAAGCAACACAGTATTCACAGTAATGGGGCCCTCTGGGAGTGGCAAGTCAACCCTTTTAAGGGCTATAAACAGGATTCTAGATCTATATCCAGAGGCTAGGGTCGAGGGTAGGGTTGTGGTTGATGGTCTCGATATATATAGCGATTCGGTGGATCCCTCATCGGTTAGGAGGATGATCGGGATGGTTTTCCAAGTCCCCAACCCAATACCGAATATGTCTATATATGAGAACGTAGCCCTAGGACCTAAGATCAACAGGATGGTTAGGAGCAAGAGGGAGCTTGATGAGCTTGTCAGATGGGCTCTTGAAAGGGCCTATCTATGGGATGAGGTGAGGGATAGGCTTGATATGCCCGCTGGTAAGCTCTCTGGTGGGCAGCAGCAGAGGCTATGCATAGCAAGGGCCCTCGCTATGAAGCCGAAGGCTCTTCTAATGGATGAGCCAACATCGAATCTAGATCCCGTGGCCACATCAAAGATCGAGAGCCTAATAACAGAGCTCAGGGAATACCTAACAGTTGTTCTGGTAACCCATAATCCATTCCAAGCCTCTAGGGTCTCTGACTATGTTGCCTTCATATACGATGGAAGGCTCGTCGAGGTAGGCCCATCATCCAAGATCTTTACGAGACCTGAGAACGAGCTTACAGAGAAATATGTTACGGGGAGGCTGGTGGCTTGAGGCCTATAGATCAGCATATATCTAGGCTCGAATCAAGGCTTAGAGAGCTCTCAGCAATCTCAGAGAAGATCGTTGAGGACGTGGTTACACTAAAGGCATCGCCAGAGGTGATAAGGGGGAGGGTTGATGAGGTTAAGAGGAGAAGGCTTGAGATACACAGCAGTATTATAGAGATAATAGCTAGGTTCCAACCAACAGCATCAGATCTCAGGGGCTTGATAGCGTCTCTAGAGATATCCTACGGGCTATATAGATTCGCTAGATATGCTCTAGACATATCTACAATATTATCAACAGTGCTTAGAGGATCTAGCGAGGTATGCGAGTTAAAAGGGTCATCGGAGGTTGCTGGATATGTTAGGGAGATGGTGGTTGCTGGATATGTTAGGGAGATGGTTAGGAGGAGTATAGAGGCGTTTCTAAAGAGGGATAAAGATTTGGCGAGGAGTGTTATAGAGATGGATAGATCTGTTGATGAGAAGCTATTCCAAACCCTCTCTAGAGCATCCAGATCTACGGATCTATGCTCAACCCTGGATCTGCTGATCCTAATGTACCTGGAGAGGATAGCGGATCACAGTGTGTATATAGCTCAGGAGACTGTTGAGATGTTATAGCGGAGATATGAAATAGTTTGTTCCCAGCTATCCACTACCCTTTTAAAAAACCTTATCTCTTTACCTTGATAACAATCTCTATCGTAGATACCCTAGACCTCTTACCCTCCTTGCTCTGCAGCTCCTCACTCCCTATGTTTATCCTCTCTATGGTGATTCCGTCTTTGAGGAATCTGCTCCTCACAATCTCAACAGCATCTACAGCCCTGCTAATAGCCCTCCCCCTTGCCTTGACAACAACCTCGTTCACTCCTTGGCTAGCTAGCTGTAGTATTGCTAGTACATAGCTCATAACAGGCTTCTTACCTACTAGCACTGTGTTTACAGGCTGTGGCTGTGCCATCTCCACCACCTCAGAATCCTGTCACATGAATGTAAGGCTCTGGGCTTTATAAGCTTTTAATAAGATCCTGCTTCATGTAGATATATACCTTATCAGCGATAGTATTATTTGCAGAGCGTTTAGGAGGATCAAATCCATGGAGGCTATAAGGGCTGAAAACGTTACAAAGAGATTCGGATCCTTTGTAGCTGTGGATTCAGTCTCTATAACAGCTAATAAGGAGATCCTAGCTATTATGGGGCCCAATGGGAGTGGAAAGACAACCCTTCTATCAATGCTAAGCGGCGCTCTAAGACCCTCATCTGGGAGGATATATGTGAAGGGCATAGATCTATGGGGAACTGGGGATGAGATGGAGAGGGCTAGGAGATATATAGGATTCTCACCCCAGGCCACGGTATTTGAGAGATCTCTGACTGGGTATGAGAACCTAGTATGGATTGGAATGGCTAGGGGGCTGGGTATACGGGATTCGAGGAGGAGGGCTAGAGAGCTTATAGAGGCTCTAGGACTTGCTGAACATGCTAACAAGCCTGTTTCTAAATATAGTGGTGGGATGCTTAAGAGGCTATCAATAGCCTCAGCCCTGATCCACGATCCAGAGGTTATAATCCTAGATGAGCCCGGCTCAGGCCTTGACCCCACAGCCCTACAGGATCTCTGGAGCCTCCTCCTAGAGATAGCGGGGGATAGAACCATTATCTACTCAACCCACAACCCATATGAAGCCGAGAGATACTCAACGAGGGTGCTTATAATGCATAGGGGGAGGATAGTGGTGTCTGGAAGCGCCTCAGAGCTTATAGAGAGATATGCTCCAAAGCCCCTAATAGCTATATACCTCCCAGAAGGGGTAGAGCCACTAGATCTAGAGGGCTTCCAGGGCATTGATAATGGTGAGAGGGTTGCTCTATATGAGGCCAGGGATCCTGGGAGGGATTTGGGGGCTATAGTGGCGGCATATATAGCCAAGGGCTACACGCCGGAGAGGGTTGAGGTTAGAAGGCCGGGTCTTGGAGAGGTCTTTCTAAGGGTTACTGGCGAGGCTATGGAGGTGTAGCTATTGCCTGCTTCCCAATACCTATACGAGGTATATGTATATGTGAAGTCCATGTTTAGGGAGAGACAGACTCTCTTCTGGACAATAGTTTTCCCCCTGGTCTATCTATCCATAATATTTGCTGTGTTCGGAAACCCAGGCGGATCTAATATAAGTTTCTCGGTAGCGATCCAGGATCTCGATAACTCCACACTCTCAAGGATCTTCATAGATGCTATGAGAGATACGGGAATATACAGGGTTGCCTATGTGAACAGCAGCTTGGAAGATGCTATTAGAAGCGGGAGGTATGATGTGGGAATTGTTATCCCAAGAGGTTTTGGAGAGAATCTAACCACAGCGAATCAAACGTATATCTCCATAGCATATATTAGCAATCTCCAATCCTCTGAGGCTGCGAGGAGCTCACTAGAGTCTTTTATAAGCAGGTTTGGATCTATATATGTTGAGAGGATCATCGAGGTAGCAAAGAGCTTCATGCCTAGCGATGCATATAGATACGCGATCTTCATAGCAAAACCGATCAACACATCATATATAGAGGTTAGGGGGAGCTATATATCAAGCCCAGGGGGTATCAGGACATACTATATGATTAGCACCATAGGATTCATGATCCTATATAGCGGGCTATTCACATCAATAGGCTCTATAGTCGAGGCTAGGAGAAGCGGTGTTCTCCAGCTAATACTCTCAAGCCCCATTAAGGGTCATAGGATATTCATGGCAAGGATCTTAGCCGGGCTCGCATCTATATCCATAACATCTATAGCAGTGACACTGCTGGGGATAGCACTAGGGGCGGATATACATAGGATCCCAGCATATGCATGGACAGCCATAGCTATCCTCCTGCTGATAGGCGCCATAGGAACGATGGGCCTGGGATTCATAATAGCACCGTTTATTAAAACCCCAGAGGCTGCAACAGCGATCGCAAACATGATAGCGTTCCCCACAATGTTCATAGGAGGAATAGCGATCCCCAAATTCCTACTACCCAGCAGCCTCCAGATCTTCGCTGACATATACCCACTATCAAGGATAGTGGATAGCGTTAGAAACATAGCAGTATATGAATGGGATCCCATCCAGGCAATCCTATATTCAGCCCCCGCAATAATAGCCAGCATAGCAATAATCATAATAGGATGGATCCTATATAGAAGAGCGCTAGAGAAAGCCATTGAAAACCCATAACACAGATAGGATCAAACATTATTAGAAAATCAAATCGTTCCCCTACTCCAAAGAGCATATCCCTTGATATAGACCCTTACAACTCCGTTGAAGCTTATCTCATTGAGTTCCACGTACCGCTTCTAAAAAGCATAGCAAACCTATTAAATTAGATATGGTGGAACCATGTTTCCAGACAATATCTTGGGAGCGCTCACACGGCACAGTCACTAAGGATAGGTAGACAGTTAAATCCAATATTAACATTATTGATCATCTATCCCTTATGCTCTTCATCGATGATCTTTGCAAGCTCATATAGATCTACTTTACCCTCTAAACTCCTCAGCTCACTAAGAATCTTTTCAGCGTTTTCCCGCTCAATATTCTCTAGTTCCTCAAATAACTTTCTCTTCACAAGCTCGGATATATTGATACCATAGCTCTCAAGCTTTTCCTTCAACCACCTCGGGATCCTAATACTTATAACAACACTCAAAACAAACCCTGTATAGATAACCATGTATACGGATTATTTATATCTAAAAACGTCTGATAACGAAGATACTATAAGGAATATAACTTGGGGAAGATATATGGATCATAATAGCTGACCTCTCCTCTGGAGGACGGGGGCTTTCAGTTGCAAAAGCCTCGGGATATCGTATCTGGCTTTTTACTTTAAGGGGCAAGATTCCCACAGGGTGAAGCGGAGATCATGTTCTCTCTAGGTTGTGGATGTTTTTCTAACTCTTAGCGGATGTCTCCATATAAGGGTAGGTTGAAAGGGCGTATATATTATCTCAAGACCTCTATGGAATGGGGGTGTGGGTTGAAGATAAAAGATATAAAGGTGGAGATTTTCTCCCATAAAGTCGATCTAGCAGATTTTGGAGGGGGAAGAGATCTCGCAGTGGTGAGGGTTATAACGGATGATGGGGTGGAGGGTATCAGCTATGTTCCAGGTTTCTCGCATATTCCAACCCCCCTTTCAAGGGCCTTCAAGGAGATTGTGGAGGGTGTTATTAGGGAGAACATAGTGGGGCTGGACCCCACATCTATTGAGGCGATTTGGAACAGGTTATTCCACAGACTCACTAGATGGGGTAGGCGGGGCATAGTTATACAGGCTATATCAGGCATCGATATGGCTCTCTGGGATATACTCGGCAAGATCTCGGGTCTTCCTCTCTGGAGACTCTTGGGAGGCTATAGAGAGGATGTGCCGGCATATGCTAATGTTGCACACCACCTACCTCCAAGGGAGCTTGCTAAGAAGGCTATTGAGTATTATGAGAAGGGTTTTAGAGCTTTCAAGATAAGGGGGGCTAGGACTGAGGTTCCATTTGAGGAGGCCACAGAGAGGATCAGGGCTATTAGGGATGCTCTTGGATATGATGTTAAGCTAATGGTTGATATGAACGGATCTCTGGATACACATCAAGCCATAGAGTATCTGAGGAAATGGGAGAGATATGATCTCTATTGGATCGAAGAACCCCTACACCCAGATAACCTAGAGGGATATAAGAGGATTAAGAAATACTCTAACACCATGATCGCTGCTGGTGAGCAACACTCAACAGTACATGACTTCAGAGTCCTCGTAGAGGATGAGCTTGTCGACGTAGTGCAGCCTGATGCCTCCTGGTGTGGTGGGATAAGCGAGTGGCTCAAGATCTGGTCCATAGCAACAGCATATGGAGTACCAGTCGCACCCCACGCACTACACCCCATACATGCTCACCTAGTGGCTGCCAAGCCGAACACCATGTGGGTGGAGTACTTCTACCCCGATAACCCCCTCTACTCGCTGGTGTATGAGGTGTTTGAAGAGCCCAGAGAATCTCTATATGCTGAGAAAGGATCTCTGAAAGCCCCTAAGAGCCCGGGTCTAGGGCTTAAGCTGAAGAAAGCTTCATGATCTCCCCTTCCTTGCTTAACAATATAAATGATCTTTAATGATATGATTACAGCTAGATATATATGTTGGAAGCTATACACCTCTCGATCCTAGCCTTAACCCTTTTCTGACTAAGATCTCTATCCATATATATTCTAATCATTTTACCGCCTAGCTCTGCCACAGCCTCGTAGTACTCGCCTGAGAATGTTGTGCTTATAATATTAACTTCGAGATCCCCATCACCAATAGCCACATCCCTGGGCGAGAAGTATATAAGAGCATCGGATCCCTCCTTTAGATCACCCCTAGCTGTGCACTTAATAGTAGCACCCCCTATATCAACCTCTACAGAGTCTCTATATACCCTGACTACTCTACCCCTTACAATGTTAAATCTTAGTAGGCTAGCTAGCACAGGATCATCAACAGATCTATATATCTCGCTTGGTGTCCCAACCTTTCTGAAGAGACCATCAGATATAAGGGCGATCCTGTCTCCGAGGGCAAATGCCTCCCTTATATCGTGTGTAACATATATCGAGGTGATTCTAAGGCTCTTTATAGTCTCTCTAAGCCATATCCTAGCCTCATCTCTAAGGGCTGCATCTAGATTAGATATGGGCTCGTCCAGGAGCAGTAGAGAGGGCTCTAACACTATGGCCCTTGCAAGTGCTACCCTCTGCTGCTGCCCACCAGAGAGCTGCCATGGGTATCTATCTAGCAGATGATCTATCTTTAGAGACTCGGCAACAGATTTAACTCTCCTCGCTATCTCTTCCCTAGGCATCTTCTTGATCTTGAGGCCAAAAGCTATGTTATCCCAAACCTTCATATGAGGCCATAGACCCCATGTCTGGGGCACATATCCTACAGATCTCTTTTCCGGGGGTAGGTTGATTCCCTTTGAATAGCTGAAGACCTCCTTACCACCTATAACTATCTCCCCCTTATCAGGGGTTTCAAGACCTGCTATGCATCTCAGAAAGGTTGTTTTACCACTGCCTGATGGGCCTATCACCACGAAGATCTCTCCCTTCTCAATACCCAGAGATCTACCCTCCATATTGAGGGCCACAACAGAGCCAAACTTCTTCACAAGGTCTGAGACATAGAGGATGCTCATATACATCACCCATAGGGCTTCCAACCCAGCCTAAATATAGCTATGGTCATAGCCAGTATAATTATAACCAACATCGATGAGAGCGCAGATACAACACCTATCTCTCCAGAGCCATATGACATTATAAGAAACGCTCCGACAACCATTGTCTGGGGTAGAACTAGTAGAGTGGCTATCGCATAATCACGAATAGAATATATGAACATAACCAGCCAAGAGATCAGAACAGCCCTTTTAACCAATGGCAATACAACCTTCCTAAGGGTTATAGACGCGCTGGCCCCGTGAACCCTTGCAACCTCCTCCAGCTCGGGGGAGAGCTGGCCTAGGCTTGATACCAGCACCCTTGTACCCATGATAGACCATGCAGTAACATGGGCTATCGCTATCCCTAGGGGGGTATATAGAATTGGCCTGAGGGGTGTGAAGAGATATATCCACAGAAATGCTAGGCCCATCACAATACCCGGCATAGCTCTGGGAAGCGTTGAAACCACATCGAATAACCTACTCTCAAAAACATTTCTACTCCTCATGATAGAGAGTGAGAAGCCTATACATGCTAGAGTGCCTAGAGAGGCTGCTATTAGCGCTATCTCTAGCGTATTCATAATTATCCCTCTATGATATTCAGAGGATAGAATTGTTATATAGTAGTCAAGCGAGAAACCTCCTTTACCACCATAGAGAGGATTAAGCGATCTCATTATTAGAGAGGCTAGTGGTATGAGCACAGCGAATACGAGATATAATAGCAGAGCAGCTGTGGCAACTCCTCTCCACACCGGTGAAACAGCTATTTTGGCGATGCTCCTGACCCTAGATCCTAGAACAGCATATCTTCTTGAAAGCCTCATAGCTAGGTATCTCTGAAGGAATAGAAGAGATAATGCCATGTAGATGAGTATTGATGCTGCTACAGCCTCTTTAGGATAGTTAGGGGTTATGCTGAGAACCTGTTGCTGATATATATAGGTGGTCAGCACAAGCCCCCCAACCGATGTATAGAATAAAAGTGGGATGCCAAATTGCTCCATCCCCAATATAAAGAGTAGAATTGCTGAAAACACTATAGAGGGCCTTATCAATGGCATCACCACCCTCGTGATCACTAGCAGCGCTCTCGCCCCATGAGACCTGGCCACCTCTTCATAGGAGGAATCTATCCCCAGAATCGATGTTGATATGATTACATATGCATTGGGCACATGGATCAATGCTGATATAATTCCACTAGGGATCAAGCCATATATATCTCCCCACAGATTTGGAAACACACCAGCAGGCCCATATGAATATAGCCATGCAAAGCCCCAGATAATGGGTGAGATGAACATGGGGATTATCAGCATGGGCTCTATAACCCTAGCCCCATATACCCCTATCTTGTGGATAGCTATAGCTGCGAACAAAGCTATTGGAAGCGCTAGTACTGTGAGCGCTGCTATAGCGAGCGAACCTATCAAAGCTCTATAGAAATCATGATCTCTGAGGGTAGATAGATAGCTATCTATCGTTACATGGAGACCCTTTTCATAAAAGGCTGCTCCTAGAAAGGATTGATAGACAATTATACCCATAGCCAGCACAGCTATTGCGGCGAAAAAAATAGATACTATTTTGAAGATCTGGTTTATCAACCTATCCTATCCCCAACCACTTCTTCCACATCGATATAAAGCTATTCCTAACATCGGGTTTTAACAGCTCGTCAATAATGCCATCGCCAAACCTAACTATCATTGGTTTCCTAACGTTTGCCTGGATATATTTGAGGGATAGCTGTGGGTAGAACGGATTATCTCCCATAACAATTACATTTGATGTTTGGGCCAACGCTTTCTGCCCCTCGTCGGAGAAGACGAATTCCATGAAGAGCTTAGCTGCATTGGGATTCCTAGCCTCCTTAGTTATGAACATTGTTATAGGCATGAGAACTACTATATCTGTGGGGATAAACACGCCTACCCTCGGATCATTTACGGCTTCTCTAAACGCGTAGTTGGCGAAGAGGCTTGTAGATATCACAGCCTGCCCGGTCTTGATCATCTCGATCTGAGGCCCTGTTGCTGTATGCATAACAACGCCGATGGAGCCAGCGGCTGTGAAGATCTTCTGTATCAGGTCGGGTTCTCCCTTATACAGGTAGTAGGTGAATGTTAAGGCAAAAGCGCTCCCCTCAATATTAAACGTTGCCACACTCCTTGGAGGGAAGAGATCCTTCCTCTCTGTTAGCAGTTTAAGTATATCCGAGTAGGACTTAGGCGCCAAGTCTTTTGGAACCTTTTGAGTGCTATATATAGGGGCTACCAAGCCGAAGAACGGTATATATACTAGATCTCTGTATTTAGCTGCCTCAGGTATCCTATCATATATAGTCAATCTATACGGCTGAGCACTACCATTTTGGATAAGCAGATACTGTAGATCAGCTCCTGAGGACCACAGAATATCAGCTGTAGGAGCACCCGCAGCCCTCTCGCTAACATATCTATTATAGAGCTGTACCGAGTTAAGCTCTACATATTGAAGATCTATAAAGGGATACTTAGCCTTAAAAGCATTTAGAAGAGGCTCTGCACTCGGCCTATCAACAGTGCTATATATTATGAGCTTGCCCTCTTTTCTAGCAGCCTCAACTATAGGTGCTAGGAGCTGCTCGGGAGTAGGTGTCTGAGTAGCTGTTGCTATGGGTGTCTGGGGCGGTGTTGTTGCAGGCTGTTGGATCGTTGTTACATATGTTTGTGTAAACACCTGGGTAGCTGTTCTCCATATTGTTAGCGTCTGCTGTGTAGCTCCAGGCGCATAGGACTGACCGGCTAGGAAGCCTGCTACCGCTGCAACAACGATCGCTATGATCATTATAACGTATAGCATTCTACTAGATTTAATAGCCATATCTGACCCTCATTAATCAGTTAATTAGCTGGATATATATTATTGTATGTTATAGCCCTTTTAGTTTTTAGGATTAGATGTGTTTTAGATTTGGTAAAAACATGGTTTTTAATAAAGCATATTAGCTATATATCTAATACTATGTCTCTCAATGCTCTTAATAGCATCCACAAAGTCTCTGCCTATGTGGGCGAACTTTGTATTTGCTATGTTTTCATAGAACTTCTTCTCCTCATCACCCCATGTGAAGGGGTTCTTAGGAGATCCTCTGTGGTTTATAACCTCCTCTTCATATGCCCTCCCATCGGTTGTTAGCAGCTTAGCCCTAGCCGGTATAACTGCTTCTCGAGCTAGTCTATCGTATTCAGGGTCATGGATACATTTGACCTTGCCTGTATATTTGAGGAGCTCTTCATCCCCAATATTCTCCCAGGTGAAGTCTCTAAGCCCCACCCAGCCCTTTTTAATAGCGATTATGGCTAGAAATGGCACGCTGAACTTGGCTTCATAGGGGTTTCTAGGTCTTATTCTTTTCTCCCATGGCTCACATACAAGATCTATAGCTGTTTTTGGTAAATAGAATATCAGCTCCTTTATATCTGATAACCCTACACCATATTTCTCCCTCAACATGATAGCAGTGTCGATCGGGGCTACGGCGGCATGTCCAACCGGGTATGGCTTTATAGCTATGTTGAGAGTCTCCCACCTAACCCCTAGATCCTCTACTACTCTACCGAAAACAGGCTCCTCCCCCCAGAGATATGATCTGAAGAAGCCCCATTCACCCTCTAAAACCATTTTAGGGCCCTCAACACCATTCATAGCCAATAGAGATGCTAGGATCCCGTTATGCGATGCTATAGCTGGGTGGAGGGGTTTTAACCAGATACCCTCTCTATGTCCCTGCATAATCCCAGATGCCATGCTACCGGCAATCCCAAGGGCGTTTAAGATCTTCGAGGGATCTAGGTTTAAGATCTTTGATGAGGCAGCCACAGCTCCAAATACACCGACTACCGATGTTGGGTGAAAGCCTCTCTCATGGAGCTTTCTACCTGCTGCGAGCGCTATTCTAATGCTAACCTCATAAGAAGCTACAACAGCCTCGACAAACCTTTTACCATCTATATCCATCGCCTCTCCCATAGCAAGGGCTGTGGGGATAGCGACACAGCTTGGATGTATTATAGGCTCTAAATGCGTATCATCATAGTCAGCGCTATGGGCCATAGAGGCATTCGCTATCACAGCGCTGGCTGCAGCAACTCTAAAGCCATGACCTATAACCACGCTTTCCTCAGATCCCCCTAGAGCCCTTACCATATTAACAACTTTTTTAACGTTCTCATCACTATGCATCGCCATCATTATACCCATGAGATCTAGAATATGTATCTTCGCCTTCTCTATGACGCTAGAGGGTATATCGCTATAGCTTAGATTATATATGAATTCTGAGATCACCTGAGCCAATGACCTCCTCTCCAATTTAGACACCCTATGCAACATGCAATACAAGACCCTTATATATCGATTATGGTTTAGAGTAATGGGTGAGGTTATGCCGTTAAAAGGTATACCCTGTGTTATCATGAGGGGCGGGACTAGTAAGGGGCTTTTCTTCAAGAGAGAGGATCTTCCAGCTGATGAGAAGAAGCGGGATGAAATCATAATGAAGATCTTTGGTAGTGGAGATCCTATGCAGATAGATGGGCTAGGAGGATCCCACACCCATACGAGCAAGGTGATGATTGTTTGGAGAAGCAACATACCTGGAGTCGATGTTGAATATCTATTCGGCCAAGTTGGTATAGAGAGGAGGTTTATAGATTGGAGTGGGAATTGTGGAAATCTGACATCTGCGGTAGCACCGTTCTCAATAGATGAGGGCTTGGTCAAAGCAACGGGTTCTAAAACCCTGGTGAGGATGTATAATGTAAATACCGGGAAGAGGATTGACGCTATAGTCCCAACCAAGGATGGGATGACCGATTATGAGGGGGATTATATGATCGATGGTGTTCCAAACCCAGGGTCTAGAATAGATGTAATATGGCATGAGCCAGGGGGCTCACATACAGGGAAGCTCCTGCCAACAGGCAACCCTGTTGATAAGATAGTAGTTGGTGGGAGAACATATGAGGTCTCTATAGTTGATGCAGGTAATCCAGCTGTCTTTATAAGGGCTAGAGACCTCGGTCTCACAGGGGCCGAGATGCCTGGCGATATAAGCAGAGAGACTCTAGATAGGCTAGAGGCTATAAGATCTAAGGCTGCGGAGATCATAGGGCTAGTAGATAGAGCAGAGGATGCAACCATAAAGAGCCCCCACTTCCCATTCATAGCAATTATAGGTGAGAAGAAAGACTACAGAGCAGCCGATGGAAGGATCATATCCAAAGAAAAATATACAGTCCTTGCAAGGCTATTCTCAATGCAGAAGATGCACCACGCATACCCAGTAACAGGGGCTATATGTACAGCAGCCGCAGCCAAAATCCCCGGGACAATCGTTAACCAGCTCTCCGAGGATAGAGGAGATATTGTGATAATAGGCCATCCCAAGGGAATCATAGATCTTAAGGTAGATGCAAGGCCCTCGGGGGAGAGTGTCCACATAAACAGCGTCACAGTAGGGAGAACAGCCAGAAGACTCATGGCCGGCATAGCATATTACATAGAATAAGTAAAAACAATCCTTATAGAGACTAGGCTTTTAAGAATTAAAGCTAAAGATATCAAAGTAGAACCAGTATATTGTAACTACGCCCATGCCTAACAGCCCACTCAATTAAAAGACTTGTTCTTCTGTAAGAGATAGTGATAAACTTACTAAGCTCCGAAGCTATTGTTATCAATTGTGACAATGAGATAGTAATAAGGACTCTAGCTCCCAACCCCATCAAACACTCTTAGCGTTGATAATATAAATTTATTATTTAGGATATAACTCTTCTGAAGCTCTTATTGAGGGTCAAGATAGCATCTAGATAACATAGCAAAGGGATAATTCTCTTTCAATCAAAAACCTATTTATAATGCCCCATCTCCTCACGAACTATGATGTTTATATTAAAAAATCTATATTTATAGTGGGCTTCTACCCTATTCCGAGCCAGCTTTTCCATGTAGATATGAAGCTGCTTCTAACATCGGATTTTAGAAGCTCATCTAGGATTCCATCGCCGAATCTAACGATCATTAATTTTCTCACATTAGCCTGTAGGTATTTTATTGAGAGCTGGGGGTAATAGGGATTATCTATCGTTACAACAACTTCGGAAGAGGCAGCAAGGGCTTTTTGTCCCTCGTCGGAGAAGACGAATTCCATGAAGAGCTTAGCTGCATTGGGGTTTCTAGCCTCCTTGGTTATGAACATAACCCTGGGTACTAGGACTGCTAGATCTGAGGGTATAAAGACCCCGATCCTAGTGTCGTTTCTAGCCTCTCTAAATGCGTAGTTAGCTATTAGGCTGAGGGATATATATGCCTGTCCTGTCTTCACCATCTCTATCTGTGGGCCTGTCGATGCCTGGAGTATGATGCCTATTGATGATGCGGCCTTAAATAACCTCTGGATCAGATCTGGATCTGCCTTGTATTGGTAGTATGTGAATACAAGGCCTAGAGAGCTCTGCTCTATATTAAATGCTACGATAGATCTCGGAGGAAATAGATCTTTTCTCTCTGTTAATATGCTCAAGAGATCCGAGAATGACTTGGGATATAGGCTCGCCGGGATCTTCTCCGAGTTATATATAGGGGCTATTAATGTGTAGGAAGAGACATATGCTAGATCTCTGTATTTTGCTGCCTCAGGTATCCTATCATATATAGTCAATCTATACGGCTGAGCACTACCATTTTGGATAAGCAGATACTGTAGATCAGGACCTGCTGACCACAGAATATCAGCTGTAGGGGCTCCCGCTGCCCTCTCACTAATATATCTATTGTAGAGCTGTATCGTGTTTAACTCTACATACTGTATATCTATGAATGGATACTTAGCCTTAAAAGCATTTAGAAGAGGCTCCGCACTCGGCCTATCAAGCGTGCTATAGATCACTAGTTTACCCTCTTTCTTAGCTGCCTCCACTATAGGTGCTAATATCTCTTCCTGACTAGCAGTTCGCGTCTGTGTCTGTATAGCTGTTATAGCCTGTTGAGCCGTGATAACCTGTGTATATGTAACCATCTGCGTAGCTGTAGCCCATGAGGTAGCTGTTTGGGGAGCCTTGCTAGGTGTTGTCATCTGCCCTGCTAGAAAACCGGCTACCCCGGCTATAACGATCAAAACTACCATAATAGCATATATAACTCCCCCCGGCCTACTCATAATATGCCCCGATAGATGTACTATAACATGGGTTATAAATACCGGCTGAGATCTCTACTCTTCTTTGGCTTTATTATTAGGAGAATCAAATAATATAATGTGGGGATATAGTGGAGGAAATCATAGAGGAGCTTAGAAGGAGATTTGAGGAGGGTAGAGAGATTAGAAGAAAAGAAGCAGACTGGGATTTCATAAATAAGCAACCGCCGAGGATAAGGGCTGCACTGATATACTATATAGAGAAAGGGGATCTATATGTTGCTTCTCGAATAGCTGGGGTTTCTATGGAGGAGATGAACGATCTCAGGATCAAGGCTAGAATCCCGAATACAAATTAGCGAGGCTGTTGCAGACACCTCTTTCCTAATCGACTGGGCTAGATATTCTAAGAGAGATCTTATTTTTGAGATATTCCAAATCATATATCTCCCTGAGAGTGTTCTTAATGAGGTTAGGAGTGAATCCACAATATATTGGATCACAGATAACATGGTGAGAGACAGGATAGCCCTTTTCACAGAGACACCCGAGATTAGGGAGGAGGCTATGAGGATTATGAGGATATCGAGGAGATATCCTGTGAGGAGCATTGACTATCCAGAAGCAATATGCCTGAGCATAGGGAAGGCACTAGGGATCACAGTGCTTAGTGAGAATGGAGGTGCATATGCCTCCCAATACATATATCTTAAGGGTATAAGGGTGTGGAGGGCTTTTGAAGTCCTATTAGAGCTATATAGAAGGGGGCTGATAGATGTGAGCGAGTTCATAAGATACCAGGAGGAGACCCACCATAGATTCTCACGAAGAGATCTAAGGGTGCTAGGGATTGGAGAAACAGTTTGAAGAGATCTTGAGGGAATACGAGGAGGAAGGTAGAGAGATTAGGAGGAGAGAGGCAGACTGGGATTTCATAAATAAGCAGCCACCCAGGATAAGGGCTGCGCTGATATATTACATAGAAAAGGGGGATCTGAGGATGGCCCAGAGACTCTCAGGATTATCCCTAGAAGAATTCATTGAGCTCCTAGAGAAAGCAAGAATACCCAGAACCTATTTCTAGATCATGATCTTAAGAATCAATACACGTCTAGACAGCCCTAGATAGCTGATAAACTATTCTCCCTATTCCATAGAGATCGATATCCAGAATAAAAATATTTCAATCCTACTTGGGATAGCCTCTGTAGCTTGCACTCACACTAATAGAGTTGCTATCCCACTCAGCCTTTGCCGTATTTGTGAATAGCTTGTAGTTTCCTAGGGGTCCTGTGCCGCTGTTGAAATAACCTAGATCATATGGGTTATCTTCTCCAGCGAACTCAGTTTTGATCACTATCACTATGTGTTCCCCTGGGCCGATGGTTATCCCTGTAATGTTTATCCTGATCACCTGGTTTATCCCTGGAAAGCTACCTGTTCTCGTTATGTTAACCATTATTGTGCCGCCTCCAAAGGTATAGGTATTCATATAGTTGCCTCCCCCATAGCTAACAACAGTGGCTAGCTGTGTTCCTCCTGTGCATGAGAGGCTAGGCCATCCCGAGCCATATGGGAATCCGCTTGGTAGCGAGGTGTATTTACACATAGCTATGCTATTACCACTTGGCGATGCTATCCAGTCGACTGGGAGGTAATCCGTTATATTGAGGCTACTTATGGCACTTCCACCATTCTGAAAATCTATTATGTGAACCACGTGCTGTGGATTAGTACCGTCAAACCTTTTGTTTCCTGGCGGACCCTTGCTGCTTATATTTACGTAGAAGCTCTGCCCATCATATGGTAGCTGGCCGCCCGTACTGTTGGTGAAGAACTTCCTGATCTGGGGTTGTAGGGGTGGAGGTGGTGTTGTGGTTGTTGGCTCCTCGTTCCACTGGTGGAACATTAGGTAGATCTGCCCTTTATATATTTGATTCTCCTGTGCGGATTGTAATACGTGGCAGCTTATCTTGAACCAAGCACTCTGCCCAGGATCTATCTGTATCTCTGTGAAGTTAGCTATACAGATCACATACGTGCCGTTCCAGCTGTTGAAATCGCTATCAGTAGTTACATGTGGTCCTTTAACCGGTATTGTTCCTGTGTTCCTCACCTCGAAGGTTATTGTGCAGTTATAGCTTGGATATGCATTTACAATCGTTATATTTAGATCTAGATCGTTGTTGCCGCTGGGATTCCCTTGATCCTCGTTCTCAATCTCTACCTTATTGGCGTAGCACGTGCCCACATTCTTAGTATATCCTGGATCAACAGAGCCTTCAGGATCATTGGTGCTTATCTCTCCGAACTCAACATCAACATCCCCGGTGTTGATGGTGGTTTTTATCTTTAGGCTATCGCTCCACATTGCTATAGCAGCTCCCATGATGACTAGGATCATGGTTAGCGATGATATGTGCATAAGCATCCTAGATCTCTCTAGCCCCATCTAAATCATCATAGAGATATAGCTACTATTGTAATTATCTCTATGTGGGCAGGTGCTCCAGCTGTATATAAGCGATTGTAGCATGTGACTCTATCTATATATTAGCATGGAAGACCTCTTGATCCTAGTTATCTGTTATTCTCGGCTCTAAGCCATTGTAGATCTTTAATTTATATGTGTTAAAATAGATCTTCTGGAGGGAAATGCTTATAAGGCTGGATAGGTGATGGTTTTTCGGTGGTTGTGATGGAACTTTGGGTGATGCCCTTGGAAATCAGGTGAGGGTAAGGGCTGTAGATGCTCTTGTTAATGCTATGCGGAGACTCGGAGTAAAACATGTCTTCGGAATACCTGGCGGGAGTATAATGCCCCTCTATGATGCCCTCTATGATGCAGAGGATATCAAGCACTTTCTATTTAAGCATGAGCAGGGGGCTATACATGCTGCAGACGCATATGCGAGGATCACTAGGAAGCCAGGTGTTGTGCTTGTTACCAGCGGGCCTGGGGCAACCAACCTTGTTACTGGGCTTGCAAATGCGTATATGGATAGCTCTCCTGTTGTAGCTATAAGCGGCCAGGTAGCCACATCGATCCTCGGGAGGGATGGGTTTCAGGAGACAGATATAATTGGTGTTACATTCCCAATCACAAAGCTCAACATACAGGTGAGATCCCCTGATGATGTTGTTAGCTCATTCATAACAGGCTATATAGCGTCTACCCAGGGTAGGCCGGGCCCTGTGCTCATAGATATCCCCAGGGATGTCCAGCTCGGCATGGTAGTTGATAACCCCAACCCTAGGCTTAGGATAAGGCCTAGAGTATCCAGCCCTGAGCCGGATAGGGAGGATATATTGAGGGCCCTAAAGATCCTTATAAGGGCTGAGAGACCGGTTATGCTCATAGGGGGAGGGGTATGCTGGAGCGGGGCCTGGGATGAGGCTATATCGCTAGCCGAGATCCTCTGGATGCCGATAGTCTCGACATTCCCTGGGAAGAACTGTGTGCCAAACGATCACCCCCTCTATATGGGGCCTGCTGGGATGCATGGAAGGCTAGAGGCTGATGCCGCGTTAGCCAACGCAGATGTGGTGCTAGCCGTTGGGACTAGGTTTAGTGATAGAACCGTTGGTAGGTTTAAGGAGATGAATGCTAAGAGGATAATCCACATCGATATAGATCCAAGCGAGATAGGTAAAAATGTTAGGACAGAGATAGGTATTGTATCAGATGCTAAGAAGGCCCTTAAAAAGATGTTAGATCTACTCCCAGAGGTTCTCGCTATAGAGGCGCAGAAACCAGTAGATGGTAGGAGGAGCTTCCTAGCATGGCTAAGGGATATTAGGAGGAAATACGAGGATCACATAGCTAGGAAGGCGGATGAGATGAAGCCCTTCGCACCGTGGAAGGTGCTTAAAATCCTCAGAAGAGCACTACCCCCGAGCTCAATTGTAACCACTGGGGTTGGGAGTCATCAGATGTGGTGCGAGCTCCACTGGGACGTCTATATACCAGGTACATTTATAACAAGTGCTGGGCTGGGAACAATGGGCTTTGGATTACCAGCTGCCATAGGAGCTAAGATCGCTGCTAGGAACAGGCCTGTTGCGGTAATAGATGGCGATGGATCTTTCCAGATGACTATGAACAACCTATCCCTTATAAGGGATTATAACCTCCCAGTTATAGTGGTTATATTCGATAACAGAGCCCTCATGCTGGTAAAGCAATGGCAGATCTATATGTACTCAAGAAGAGTTATAGCTACTGAGTTCAGCAGCATACCCGATTTCATAAAGATTGGAGAGGCATATGGGATAGATGGTTATAAGCCCTCCACCTACGACGAGATCGAGTCTATTGTTAGGAGATATGTGAGGAATGATGAGCCTGTGATCATAGATATAACCCTAGACAGGGAGAAGGATATCGTGCTACCATGGGTAAAGCCTGGAGAATGGCTTGCAAACGCGATCCCGCCAGAGGGGCTGGAGGTTGATCTCATATGGAGAGGGTCTTAGTGGTGAGAGCATATATGGGGATAGACTCCCTCGCAAGGATCATAAACATTGTTAGAAGAGGCAGGATACAGATGATCGAGATGTCCTCCAAATTCGGCTCCAACGGGGATGTCGAGGTGATTATAAGGGTTAGGGGTGAGGAGTCTGAGATAGAGTGGGTTAGGAAAAAAATATTAGTCTCTCTAGATGTAGAAAGTGTTGAGGTGATTTGATGGCGAGAATCTATAGAGATCAGGATGCATCTCTAGACCCCCTGGTGGGGAAGGTAATAGCTGTTATAGGCTATGGAAGCCAGGGAAGGGCACAGGCACTGAATCTCAGGGATAGCGGGTTGGATGTGATAATAGGTCTTAGAAAAGGTAGATCCTGGGAGGAGGCCTCTAGAGACGGCTTTAAGGTATATAGCGTTGCAGAGGCCGTTAGAAGGGCTGATATTATTATGATGCTTATACCCGACATGGTGCAGCCCGAGGTGTGGAGAAATGAGGTTGAGCCGAATCTGAGGAGGGGGATGGTGGTGGACTTCGCCCACGGCTTCAACATAAGATTCGGCCTTATAAGGCCTCCAAGAGATGTTGATGTGATAATGGTAGCTCCAAAAGCCCCCGGGAGAAAGGTTAGAGAGGAGTTTCTAAGGGGGAGGGGGGTTCCAGCGCTGATAGCTGTTGAGAATAACTATAGCGGGAGAGCCCTCGAATATGCCTTGGCAATAGCAAAGGGTATTGGGGCTACAAGGGCAGGTGTTATAGAGACAACATTTGCTGAGGAGACAGAGACAGACCTTATAGGGGAGCAGACAGTCCTCGTGGGAGGGCTTCTAGAGCTGCTTAAAAAAGGCTTCGAGGTATTGGTAGAGCTTGGATACCAGCCCGAGGTAGCCTATTTCGAGGTTATAAATGAGGCTAAACTCATAATGGATCTAATATATGAGAAGGGCTTCACAGGAATGCTTGAAAACGTCTCAGAAACAGCTAGATTCGGAGGCCTAACAGTAGGCCCAACGGTAATAGATGAGAGGGTTAAGGAGAACATGAAAAGAGCCGCGGAAAGGGTTAGAAATGGTGAGTTCGCAAGGATCTGGGTTGAGGAGTATAGAAGAGGTGCTGAGAACCTCAGAAAGCTAATGGATGAGATTAGGAGACATAAGGCAGAAGTTGTTGGAGAAATGATTAGAAGGATATCACAGGGAGAGCGTTGACCGTTCCCCCGAGAGCGGTTTTGGCCACTCCCGGGCTCATCACGGTCTCCCCGGACCCCCTCACCGCGGTTCAGCCACGGGTCTTGGAAACCCGGGGTCACCAATACTTATAACCTCCTGAGCCTATATGTATCAGCATAGCTAATAGCCCTGAAGGGTATTAACCATGAACCCATATAAAAGCTTCTAAAGACCATCAAAGACGTTTCAACCCCTCCCCACGGTTTAGATCTAGCGATAAGATCGGTTTGTAGATGCTAGCTAGCCCTCGATATAAAGATCTTTCTGAGGTATTTAATAGCCATCCACCAGCCGTAGAGCCACATAGCTGTTAGTATAACCCCATATATAGCCATTATAGCCTCCCTACCCTGGATCCTCAGCTCCAATAGGATCCTTATCCCCATCCCGAGAAGAAATACATATATAAGTAGTATAGAGAGACCTATGATATAGACTATAAGGAGGTTTCTCAGAGAGTTTATAACGTTCCCCAAATCGATTCTCCAGGGATCTGGGTCTTTCGAGGAGCCCATATAGGATCCTCTAGATCTTCCTAGAGATCTTTATCTCTATATATGAGATCCTCCTATTTTTCTTATTATATGTCGAGCCTATGTTAACCCCTCTAAGCTCTAAAGCAGCTCCAAGCCTATCCCTGAGGATATTATATACGGTTATAGCCTTTGGGATATTCTTATCCCTCCCAATAATCGTTATATTATCGCTCCCCTGGTTCATCCTAACAATTATATCGAGAGCATATCTATACGGCCTCTCCCTCCCAACCACGACAACCTCATCCCTCTCCCTTGCAGGCGTTATAGAAGCCACTATCCACACCATAACCAATTCTCCACACACATTAATAACCACTACAAAGCTGAGCCCCTAGCACCCCTTCTAACTATTGTGAGGCCCACAGCAATCATTATAATAGCTATTAATGAGGATGTAATGAATATCCAGGGCAGGATCTCAAGAATAGCCATCCCCCTAACAGCCCTCTCACTAGCAACCTGAATGCTCTCCATATAGCTTGATACAGTGGATATATAGGATAGCTGTTTAAGAGCGTCCTCAGCATTCTGAGCGATACCAGGTAGTATTCTAAGGATATTGTTTATAGGGCTGAGGATCGCTGATATGTTCTTCATAATATTAAGACCCTTCACATACGGATCACTATGGCTTATATTATATATCATAGAAACATCATCCACCCAACCCATGGCTCTCTATCTATAGATGCTGCTTCTATCTTGTTAATATCTTATGAGATATGCATATGCAGGCCATATATCCCATATTTCTGAAAAAGATACAGCCTAGAGATCCGATGATAACATATAGCTATCATAGATTCCTAAGCTCTATAGAGCTTAGAACCTCTAGATAGCCAGGATCGAATTTCCGCGCTGACCTCCTCCCCGCCTTAAAGGACGAGGCTTTCAGTTATAAAGCCTCTAAGGAGTTTCAAACCGGTGATCATTAATAGAAGAAGGTCGCAATAGGTCGTAGCGTTCTCTAGATATTATAAATATATTTTAGTTAAATTAATAGATATCTAGGTAGGTTGGGCTAGCTAATGGATGTAAATGTGATCGATATTCTAGCGGTGCTGATCCCTATTCTATCTGCTCTTGGAGGGATAACATATTGGCTTGGTAGGAAGTTCTCTGAGATCGATACTAGATTTAATGAGATTGATAAGAGGTTCGAGGCGATTGATAGGAGGCTCGAGGAGCTTAAGGAATATATAGATAGGAGGATCACGAGGCTTGGAGAGGCATTTAGATCTTATCAGGAGTTCTTCATAGAATACCTAACCTCCCAAGGATGGTTAAAACCATTAGAGGCGTCGATGCTAAAGAATGAGGCTACTAGAATTGTGAAGCTAGCCACTATGAACCCTATCTCCAAGGAGGAGTGGATGAGGATCAAAGAGCTTTTAGAGAAAGACGAGCTAACACTTGAAGAAGCCCTGGAGCTCAGAGAGCTAGCTAGAAAGGTCACCGATGAATATGGCGATAGGCCTGAGGCGTGGAAGCTACATATATACGCATCAATGATGGTTGGATACGCACTAAGGAAGATGAGGGAGAAAGAGGAAAAGAGAGAAAAAGAGGAGAAGAAGTAGCATTGCCTATATCCACCAGCCAATGAACACGTATTTATACGAATATATAGCCCACCCCTTATCCATGGCTAGTCAGTTGTTCTTCATACCCATTATTCTATATATGGGCGGGGTTTCCACCGGAGAGAGGGGAGATTGATGATCTAATCGCTTCTATATCCCTTCCTTAGTATATATCAGATTGTGGGACTATGCCTACAACTGCAAGAATAATCCTTGAAACACTTAGGAACCTCGGCGTTGACAAGATCTTCATAGTATCTGGAACGGACTACCCAGCTTTCATAGAGGAGAAGGTGAGGGATGAGAGTCTCCCAGATCTTGTTGTGGTTCCACATGAGATCACCGCTGCAGCGGTTGCGATGGGATACTCCCTCGGGGGGAAAATAGGTGTTCTAGCTGTACACACAACACCTGGAACCGCTAATGCTCTAGGGGTTATAATGAACTGCTATATATCTCGAATACCATTGATAGTTATTGCTGGAAGATCCCCCTACACGGAGGATCTCGATAGGGCTTCAAGGAATATAAGGATCCACTGGCCTCAGGAGGCCAGGGATCAAGGGGGTATCGTTAGACAATGGGTTAAGTGGGAATATGAGATCAGGGTTGGGAGGCAGGCTCTAGATGTGATCCTAAGGGGGTTTCAGATAGCATATAGCGAGCCCAGAGGCCCTATATATATAATGATCCCCAGAGAGGTAAGTGTGGAAGAGGTAGAGCCTAGAAAGCCCTATCCCAGGGCCCCCAGCGAGCCTGGGATATCTAGAAGGGCTGTTGAGGAGGCTTCGAAGATGATCAATGAGGCTGAGAGACCTGTGATCATAGCCTGGAGATCTGGTAGGAGGAGGGAGTGGTTTGAATCGCTAAAGCGATTCGCAGACGGTGTGGGAATACCTGTTATAAACTATGTTGGTGAGACGCTTAACTACCCTTCAAGGGGTTCTATGGCTATTGATAGCTATGATATAGAAAAGGCAGATCTATTAATAGTTATAGAGAACGATGTACCCTGGATCCCAAGGATACAGAGACCAAGGGCTGGTGCTAGGGTTATATGGATCGATGTTGATCCTATTCAAACATATATACCCTATAACGGCTTCCAATGCGATCTATGTATACAATCCACAGTATCTGACGCCCTCGATAGTATATTGCCTCATACCAAGCCTAAGGATTATATGAAGGAGGAGATCCGTGCTCTCAAAGCGGAGCAGGAGGAAGAGAAGAAGAGATATATTGAGAGGATCTCGAATCAAAGGCCTGTGAACCCTGCATATCTATCCTATGAAATAGGAAGACTAGCATCTAAATATGGCTTAGCAATCCTAAATGAATACCCATTTAACCCTAGATACGCCGATCTTAATGAATATGGATCATACTTTGGGAACCCCTCCATGGGCTACCTTGGATGGGCTTTAGGAGCTGCGGTGGGATATAGAATTGCTAGTGGTAGAGACGCTATAGCCGTAGTAGGAGATGGATCGTTTATATTTGGTGTGCCAGACGCCTTCTATTATATAGCATATAAATACCCTGTTCTCGTAGTGATCTTCGATAATGGTGGGTGGCTGGCTAGTGCAAGAGCTGTGAAAGATCTATTCCCCGATGGCGAGGCTGTTAAAAGATCATTCTTCCCAGGAGCTATGTTCGATATTAGACTCCCCCTTGGCGAGAATGTGAAGAGCCTTGGAGGCTATTACTCCCTCGTAGAGGATCCAGAGTCGATATGGGGGGAGCTGGAGAAGGGTTATATACATATGAAGAAAACCTTGAAACCATCAGTGATCCAGGTGATCGTTGAGAGGGTTAGAAGCTAGGGTATAGAGCTTTATTAAGGGTTCAAAAGAATGGATTATCAATTCATAGATTGTGGATCCTTAGAACTGCTTTTATCTCCTAGGGATTTCTATGGCTTAGCAAATGTCTTGACTATTCCGAGGCTTGAGTCTGTCTTTGCAATGCTTCTCCTCCAATCCCTCTCAATACCGGTTATAGCCCTTATAGCATCTATATTCTCTGGTATCACAATCGCCTCCTGATGTATCGCTTGGATCAGGCTTACCTCGTTCCCCCTAACATCTATGCTCTCCTCCCACACCACATTCTCATATATATCGCCCCTAGGCCTCCCCATATCCCTTGCAACCTCTATAATCTCTGCTGTAGATGTTATCCCACTCTGATCCGAGCTAACTGTTGCGATCCTAGGGGTCTCCCCAAGTATCTCTAGGATCCTCTGTTTAGTTGTGTTTTCAGAGAGCCTCATGGTTATCATGTGAACATGCATAAGGGTTGTGGGGGCTGCGACAGCCATTGTAACAATATCCATATCTCCGAGCACGCTCTTCACATCATCTGCATGGTGGCTAGGTATCTTGGGAGGGTCTAGGACTATCGCATTTATAGGACCCCTACCGATCTCCTTGGGATCTGCTGCCCTCCTCACAATATATGCCCTCACCTTCTCAACCCTATAGTGATTAGATATAGCCTTTATGATCCTCACAAGGCCTGTGGTGTTGCAGCTCACAACCCTCACAGATCTCGAGCCTATGGCTTTATCATAGTTGACAAGGGCGTTGAAGCTGATCTCCGCGATGGATGCCTTCTCACCACCCTGGAAGATCATCTTAACCCCGTGTTTCTCGTAGACAGGTCTATAGCTCTCACCAACCTTAGAGGGTGTTGTATCTATAACCACATCAACCTTGCCCAAGAGATCCTCGAGAGTACCCCTAACAGGTATGCCCCTCTTCTCAAACTCTCCAACCCTTTCAGGGCTTGTATATATTGGATAGCCCTTTCTATATGCTATATATGCCTCGTAGTTAGGCCTATTCTTATATATACCAACGAGGATCATATCTCCTTGCTTCGCAACAGCATCAGCAACCCTCTTCCCAATGGTTCCAAAGCCATTTATAGCTACCCTCACACTCATCCCCACCACCTCCTAGCAGAGATCCTTAGCGCCTCAAGAGCTGGAAGAGGCTCTCCAGATAGATATGTTAGCAAAGCACCACCACCTGTTGAGACTAGAACTCTGGATCTATCGTAGTCCTCTGGAACCATAGAGCCTAGATGGCCCCCACCAATTATAACCCTAGCCCTTGAAGAGAGAGCCTCTCTAAGCAGGGCCTCAGTACCGGCTCTAAACCTCTCATCCTCTATATATCCCGCGGGACCCCTCATAACTATTACCCTAGCACCCCTCATGATCCTGCTATACTCCTCTATAGTCTCCTCACCTATATCGAGAGCTCTTCCACCAGCCTTGAGATCGCTTACCCTGAGGTTCTCCACAGCCTCCCCTCTGAGAACCCTATAATCCCTTGGAAGTATTATAGGCACCCCAGCCCCCATGGTCTCCCTAGCATCTTCTAGAAGCTGGGTATAGCCTTTCGAGCTTAGGAAGGATCTATTCTCATCCCCTAGATCCGTTCCCAAGGCCATGTGATAGACAAGGGATATAACCCCTGTTAGGAGTATAGCGTCAGCAGCTCTTCTAGAAACAATATTCCTTATAATTTTCACTGTATCCTGCACCTTAGCACCCCCTAGAACGAAGATCCTGGGTCTACTCTCCTCGGAGAAGGCTTTTGAGAGCTCTAAGAGCTCCCTCTCCATTATAGGCCCAGCAACACCCCTCATAACAACTGGGAACCCCACGATGCTGGGCTGAGATCTATGGGATGCTCCAAATGCATCGTTAACATATATATCGAAGTATTTTGAGAGCTTTCTAACATAGATCCTATTGGCCTGAGCCTCTGGAGGCGCCTCGATCATCTCCTCGGAGAGGAATCTGATGTTCTCAAGCATTATAGCCTCGCCAGGCTCTAGAGAGGAGATCCTCTTTATAGCATATGGTCCTATAATATCGTCTACATACTCAATGTTATAACCTGTGTATTTAGATAGCCTCTCACAATGCTCCATAAGAGTTGTGAAATCGCTATCCCCAGGCCTCCCCTGATGAGCTATAATAACAATGCTAGCTCCCATCTCTATTAGCTTCTTAACACTCTCAGCATGGGCCTTTATCCTGCTATCATCTGATATCCTCTTAGACCTAGGATCTATTGGGGAGTTAAGATCAAGCCTTAAGAGGATCTTTTTAGAGGATAGATCTATATCTCCGATCCCATAGAATCCGAGGATCTTGTACGACAAAAACTTCTCCCCATATCATATATCCAAGGAGGCTATTAAGATTATACCCATCTACTATGTATATACCCTAGTATCTATATTTATCCACCTCTATATGAGTATTAATGGGTATACCCATTCTACCTAGCCCCTCAATAGATCTCTAATAACTGTTATAAGCTCCTCATTATCCCTCCTCCCCCTCACAGAGATCCTCAGATATCCCTTCCCCAAGCCTTTGAAGGAGCTGCAATCCCTAAGAGAAATCCCCCTCTCCAACAGCTCATCTAGGATTTCCTCGGCTTTATCGCCAAACCATGTTAATATGTAGTTAGCAATACTTCTATAGACCTTCGGAACCCCTGCTCCTCTAAGGCTCTCTATAAGGAAGCCCCTCTCCCCAGCTATATATACCCTGGATCTCTCGATGAAGTTCTTCATCTCAGCCGGGTATATAGCTAGTAGCTTTGAAATAGCGCACTCAGCTATAGAATTAACATTCCAGGGAGGTCTTATATCATCAAAAACCCTTAGAACCCTTTTCGACGAGGTGTATAGAAATCCAAGCCTTAAGCCAGGGATTGAGAGCCATTTCGTAAGTGATCTGAGGATCACCATGTTCTCCGGAGGCTCCACAGGCTTTAGTGGACATATATCACAGAGCTCTGCATATGCCTCATCTATGACTATATAGCCTCTGCATCTATCCAGAGCTCTATAGAGCTTCTCTATATCTATATAAGAGCCTGTTGGGTTGTTAGGATTGCTCATATATATCATAGTATATGGATCTCTGCAGAGGCTCTCCAAATCCCCAAGATCTTCTTCATTCAGGATGAATCTATCCCCTCGCTCCTTATACTGTATATAGATGCTCTCAATACCAAGAGATCTACAGGCCAGCATGTGATCTCCGAATGTTGGCTCTATAGATAAGACCCTCCTAGGCCTGAAAGCTAGCAGGGCTAGTGTGAAGCCCTCTGAAGAGCCGTTAAGGGGTAGTAATGAATCCTCATCAACCCCATAGAATTCGGAGAGGCTTCTCCTAAGATCTCTATAGCTATAGTCGGGATATCTCTTCAACATATCCTCTAGAGCACAGATGCCTCTCAGAACCCTGTAGAGCTCCTCCGGCGGGCCCAGAGGATTTGTGTTCACGCTGAAATCCAGCCTAGCCCTTACCGAGCCACCGTGGATCCGCATATCTCCTCAGCCCTCGCAAGATCCTCCGGGGTATCTATATCCATGAATATCTCTGAGTATTGATAGTCTATATTAGCCCAGGAAGTTCCATCACCGGTTATGAGGGATATACCTATAGGCTCACAAGATCCTTCCCTACATATTCTAAGGGTGACCACAGGCTCTCCAGCCTCGAATGCTCTTGAGAGGAAAGATTCTATAGCATCTGGTGTTATGAAGGGAAGATCGGCTGGTAGAACAAGCACGGGTTTATCGAGCTTTGAAAGAGCCTCAGAAAGATCCCATGGATATCCCTTCCCACTTGTTTCTATGCATCTATATATCCTACATAGATCCTCGGAATAGGCCTTAGTATGGGGAGACACAGCTATATATACATCTCCCAGCCCAGATACAGCTTCTAAAACCCTGTCTATGAGCCTCTTACCACATACATCTATAAACACTTTGCCAGGGCCTCCGAATCTCCTGCTAAGCCCTCCAGCCATCACGAGGATCGAGACTCTATTTCTCCGCCTCTCCACAGTCTCTCCTCTCACCGAGATTCTCAAGAGCCCTTCTGATCTCTTCGAAACTCTCATCATCTATCCAAGGGATAATGGCGAGTCTTCTGAGCTGGGTTATAAGGAGTGAGAGTCTCTTTATAAGTAGCTCCCTCGCCTCGATACCATGGTGCCCAGAAGATCTCTCTAGCCCCATATATCTTAGATAGTCCTTGGAATCCCTTCTAAGCATATGCCTCCTAATAATTTCCAACACAGCTGAAGCAGCTAGAAACCCAACAGTGGTTCCCAGGCCAGCATATGTATTGGTGCCTGGTGGAGATGCAACTACAGTTGCATCTGAAACGGTTCCCACAGCTGGGAGGCCTTCACATGATAAGCCCAGGATCGAGATTATCCCTGCCTTAGCCTCTGACACGGATCTGAATAGATCTGTGATTCCTGTTTCATCAAGCCCTAGATCTGTGGCTAGAAAGATGTTAATAGTGCCCACCCCCCTTATACCTCTAGGCTCTAACCCGATGCATGCTGGATGTGTAAGCCCTACGGTAGCTATAGCCTCAACCCTAACCCCATCCCTCTCCAGAGCTACGTATATGTATTCGCTAACATCAGCAGCTGTTAGGAAAACAGCTGGATTTCTTCTAACCATTGTTGCAATGGATCTTGCATATTCCTGGGGTGATGGGTTGGAGAAGCATTTATCCACCTTCTTAAATATAGCCGAGTCGATCCATGCCAGCCCTCCCCCATAGACAGTTGTTCCAAGGGATCTCATAGTGGTTGGGAGCTCTACAAGCAGTGTCTCGCCATCTAATAGCCTAGGTCTTAGCATAATTTGTTAGCACCCCATACTCCCTATATATGGAGGATAGCACCTCATCAAGGCTATACCCTTTTAAAAGGGCTAGCAGGCATGTTCCCCCAGCGCCTACACCTTCTTTCACATAGCCCTCATCATATTTTCTAAGACCTGGATAGGGTGATCCGCTAAAACTTAGATCTATATATGCTAGGGATACCTCGGGGGCTATCTCTCTAAGCATACCCGATAGATCAGCTGTTGGATCCTCTATAACCCATCTAGTTGTTGCAACGTGTAGACCCTCCAGAGACCCTCGGATCCTCTTTGCAAGAGCCACCGCAGAGGCCATCTGGGTGCCTCCAGCAAGCAATACCTCAGAGCCTCTCTCGAGGGCCCCAACAGCTATCCCAGCTATAGATATGTGTAGGGGGTCGCCAACGCTATCGTTAAGATCAAATAGATCCATATTCCTCGAAACCCTTTCAAGGGCCTTCGAAACAACCCTCCTCTTAAGCTCCAAAGGGTTATCCTTTGAGGAGCTGCTCACCGCAGCCCTATAGCCTAGGGCCTCGAGGATCGACATAGCGGTTGTTGTACCCCCAGGCATGCTCTCCCCTATAACCAGCAATCCATAGCTTCTACCGAGAACCCTACCCAAAATCCTTGCCTCGCTAAACAGCCTTCTAGAGGTGCCGCGCGGAAGAGCGTTCTCAACATCTATAGAGCCTCCCACAACCCTGCTAGAGAGATCTATATGGGTTATCATGGGCTCAACATAGGAGCCCGAGTCAACGACAAGAGGCTTCCTACCAAGAAGGTTAAGACACGCCCTTGTAAGAAGAGCTGGGGTTGGAAGACCATCAGGGGTTACAGGGATCACATCCATGGTTCTAGGCCTTCCACATGAGAGATACTCAACATCAAGGGCAGGTGTATATAGGGTTAGCTGGGGGGTAGCCCCTGCAATAGAAATCCCCGGGATGGTTGAGGTTTTTGTGGAAGCGATGAGGTAGATGGTTACATAGCTATCTAGATCCAGATCATCTAGAGACCCCCTTAAAACCCTGAAACCTCTGCCCATATGGATATACCATCCATATATATTTATTTAGGAATATATAGAAGCCATCGGAGGGCTATTCAATGATCAGCCCCGGATCTATCCTCCTCATATATTCAGATCATAACCCCCTCATCACACCATATCTAGAGTATATTCCGAGATATAAATATCTATACTTAAGGTATGCTGCTTTTTAGCTTTTATAGATTAGAATGCTCTCAAGAACCTAGCATTCTATAGCGGGGCTTATATTTTTTATTTAATGCACTACTATGGGAAGGGCTGTGACGTCTCGAGAGGGTTTGCAAAGCATTGCTATCCCTGTTGCGAGATATTTAGCTATATCATTTATTCTAGGTGTTGGTGTTTTTATTCTCTATATAGGGTTGATAATGCTCTTCCTGATCCTTCTAGGCTTTCCAATGCCCTTAAGTATTTTGATCATCGTCATAGGATCGATTCTATGTTTTGTGGGGATGGGTATTGCAGCTCCAAGCATAATATATCTGGGAGGAGCTCTATCAACACATGCTAGGGACTCTGCTTCGAAGCTCAGTAGTTATCTCTCATCAAGGGGGATAGATATACAGGGCTTCTCAGCTGAGATAAATGCTATTAGAAGTAATAGACCCTCCCTTTTAACAAGCCTCAAGCTACTCATAATATCTATGGTACTCCTATTCCTCTTCCTACTATCAATTCTAATCCCCCTAGATCCTCTGATAAGGTTAGCACTAGTACTTATAACAGGGGTAGCATCACCAGTAGCTGTGATCTCCTCTATCTATTCACTAATAGAGGATCTTGAGGTATGGCTCTACATACATAGATCTCAAGAGATATCTATTATAAGAAAAATATCTAGAGAAGATCCACTTATAGAAGGGGTTAATAGCAAGAGAAGCTCTATATCCCTCGGGATCTTCCTCGCAATTATAACACTAGGGCTCTATATCATCTACTCCCTATCAACCTCTATACTAAATCTCAGCAGGCATATGGAATGGCATTCAGAGCTAGACGAAGCATTGAGCGGAGGTAGATCATAGCTATTCTTTCAATTCTTCTTTCAATTCTCTAGTAGATCACCATGGTCTCTCGCATGGTTTAGCCCTAGGCCGGGTCTCCAGCCAGTTACCCCCATCCCCTCTCGGGGATCCGGGGCTATAGATGCCAGCCCCCATCCATGATCATCCGGGGACCTGGTTGCCAAGCACATCACTACCTCATCATCTAACCAAACCACCAGCATCAAAGATTATAAGCATATAGCCATCCCCGCCCTAAAGGGGCGAGGTTTTCAGTTGTAACTAAGAGGATCTATTTATTAGCGATGAAATAGCTATCATATCTAGAACATACTCTGCTATATCTGTTATATAGTCATAGATCCTCATTATATGGTAAGCTGTTATATCCTTCTCAAGCCCTGCTTCGGCTACCATGCTGTGGATTTTCTTCTTGCTCTCTATAAGATCTACGAGTCTCGATATAACCCTTTTAAGAGGCTCCCTACCTCTTCTACCCATCTCCTCATCTTGTAGATTCTGCTTGATAAGCTCTTCAATCATTGTGTAATAGCTATATATATTGCTGAGCATCGAGTGAATCTTAGCTCTATCCTCCTCGGAGCTCTCTGTATATTGTGCAATAGCTACTAAATGGTCCGAGATCCTCTCGATCACCCTCGCTATCTGAACCATTATATATGATTTCTGAAGAAGCTTTGAATCACCGTCTAGCCCAGGGCTTGTCAGCATTATGTTGAAAATCCTCTCAGCCTCCCTCCTAATAGCATCTATCTCGCTATCCAGCTCCTCAAGATCCTCTTCAGCTCTATCCCCACCATATGTTTTTATAACATATTCGAATAGGGATCTCGCATTAAGGATTATCCTCCTAACAACTGTGTTTAGCTCAGACCCCCTTCTAACCTCTCTAAGAACCAGAAAGTTCCTAGCCTCATCGAACAGGCTAAAACCAGGCATATGCTTAACATAGATGGATATCATCTTCTTAACCTCACTAGACAATGGCTTTTTAGAGACAACCTTGATCTGCTCGGCTCCCGAGATATAGAGTGAGATCAGCATATGGTATAGAGAACCCTCGCCAATCTCATCCAAATCCACATCAGAGTATAGCCTAATACGGGGAGCCTCTGAAGGCTCTATAACAAGCTTAGAGCCAACCCTCTTAATAAGAACCCTGGAACCCTTTCCAAGATTGAGATCCCTACACCACTCCTTCGGAAGATAGAGGATATATGAACCCCTAACCTCCTGGATCCTCCTCTCCTCCTGCAGAGAAGTAGACATATGCATCCATAATAAAACATGCTATAGAAGCTTATAATATGATAAATATGTATACATATGGAAAATGCTGAAGAGAAAAACCCTTTTAAGCTTCTCAGCCATTAAGGAGCCCCGGTTTATATGGGTTTTACTAGACAGATGAATGGTCAGCCCTAGCCTCTAATTAAATATCTCGAGGAAATATGATAGAGCCGAAGGATCTATATCCATCCAGTAAATATGATCTAGCAAATGCCAGTAACCCTCACCAATATACCCTCCGCTCCTCTGGGGGCTATGTATTTGTTGTAGAAATTTGTATCAAGTTCTATGAAATAGTCATGCTGCGATCTAGCAGAAACAATATATGGCTCTCTACCTGGTTCCATATATATTACTTCAACAGCTATATCTCCTACCCCTTCAACAGGTGTTATATGGAGAAGATATAGTGGGAAGATAACATTTCTCATAGTAAATGCAACTGTATAGCCTGGCTGGGTTGATATGTTGAAGAGCATCCCAACAGCACCTACCCCGAGGAAGTCGGTTGAGTTTTTAAACATATACCCCTCTGCCTGTTTCGATGGTGTGTCAGCTAGATATAGCTTTGCCTCAACACCATTTATCAATAAACATATTAGCCGCCACGATTGGGTCGCGGTTATAGATGATATACTACTACCCAACGTGTTAGAGGCTTTTTCACCTTGGTTAGCGATTATAAGGGATGCTATTACCGCTAAAATCACCATGGCTATTGCTATATATACGGAAATCCTAGGGGATTTTCTAAACATAGCCTATCCTTAGAGCTATTCCGCTACTCCACGATATAGCTTTTTAACGGGGAACATCGACTCGCTAAGCTGGAGTTGGGTTTAAAAGGGGTTGCAGACGTATCAGATCATCTTCTGGTTTAGTATTGCTAGAACCTCATCCAGCCTTGGCATCCCCTCCTGGGCCCCCTTCCTTGAGATCTTTATCGAGGCACATGTGATCCCCATTTTAACGGCTTCCTCAACACTCTTGCCCAAGGCTACTGCGTAGGAGTAGCATGCTGTGAAGGAATCTCCCGCCCCCGTTGTATCCACCACCTTTTCAGGCTTGATAGCTGGTATAATAGATATATGTGTGGATTTTCTGGTATAGTATGCAGCCCCTCTATCCCCCAGCGTTATAACAACATTCTCAACCCCCTTTTCTATGAGCTTTCCAGATATCTCCTCAAGATCTCTCTCCTTAACATCCTCTCTAGGCTCTATCCCAAGGATCTTATACGCCTCAACCTTATTTGGCACTATCGTGTGGATCTCTCTAAGAACCTCATCCGGGATCTTCTTAGCTGGTGACGGGGTTAGGATAAACTTAGCACCTATATCCCTTGAGAGTCTAGCGATCCTAGCAACCGTTTCAACAGGGATCTCTAGCTGTGAGAGCACTATGTCAGCCCTCCCAATCGATCTCAGGGCTTTCTCCGCATCCTCAGGTCTTAAGAGCCTATTAGCCCCTGGAGCAACAGCGATCATCGTGCCCCCATGCCTATTAACAAATATAAACGCCACCCCTGTGTGGCTCTTATCACTCCTCCCAACATAATCCACTATAACCCCGTTCCTCCTGAGATTCTCGATAGCCATATCACCAAAGCTATCCATCCCCACAAGACCAACCATATATACCTTCGAACCCAGCCTAGCAAGGCCAACGGCTTGGTTAGCGCCCTTCCCGCCAAAGTGGATCTCGAAGACACCATCACTCACAGTCTCATCAGGGCTTGGAAACCTATCCAGATAGATCATGAAATCCACATTTATGCTACCAACAACAACAGCTATAACCATATCACAGCCCAGCCAATATACTTCCCCTTAAACCCTCATATACTCAAAGCTATAGGGGCTATTTAAATATTTAAGCATCACTAGAGGTGGAAGGTAGAATGGCCCTGCAGATCGTGCTACCAGGTATTGCTGATATCCCCCTTATCTTTATGCAGCTGATCTCCACATATATCCTTGCATCAACCAGCTATAGATTATTCCATGCCGCGAGATCCACGGATGATGATGCTCTCACAATGCTCTCTCTAGCCTTCTCACTTCTACTAGGATCAATAGTCCTGTCTCTCGCATCATTCTTCATAGGCGATCTATTTGTGTTCTCATCCCTAATCTTGTTCTCAACCTATGCCTCCATCTCTGGCTATATTCTAATCATAGCATGTAGGTTCTCAAAGATCTATGTGGAAGCGCTCATATTTCCCTTGGCATATTACTATGTTTATGGCGAGCTAATAGGGCTTGTGCTCTCTACCCTCATAGCAGTTAGATCTAGATCAGCGCCTATCATAGCCGGATTCCTGCTACTCTCAGCCTCACACCTACTCAGATTCATAGTATCGATCGCCCCAGCGCCATATGGATTCATAGTGATCTCTATCGCAGAGATCCTCAGGACAGGGGGGTTTCTATCTATATCCCTAGGTATAGGTGTGCATAGATGAAGAAAAGATCTAGAGCTAGGATTGTATATGATATACTATATCACCTAGCATATAAGGGCTCAACAACAATAACAGGCCTCACATATATCGCTAGAATGCCCTATGATAGGCTGGAGAACCTGCTTAAAGAGCTTGAGGGGAAAGGACTTGTATTGATAGCCTATGAGGGGTCGTCGAAGAGGGTGTCGATAACGGAGAAGGGGTTGAAGAGTCTCGAGGATCTTGAGAAGGCGATTAAGATCCTCGAAAAGCTAGGCCTCGAAGGTTAGCAGACTCTTGAGACTATAGGTTTTCTCTCTACTCTAGGAAGGGTTCTAGCACTAACAGATCGTTAGTACAGATCGTGAGCAGCCCTTTTAAATATCCCTGCACCTTTGATCTTGGTGAGGTATATGAGGATAGGTGTAGTTGCTATAGCTTTGGCATCTGCGGTACTGTTGATCCCTATTATAGCTATAGCACAGGCGATAGCATATGGCTGGGGCTATATGTTCAACACAGCATATATGGGCGTGCAGAGCGCCATGGGATCATATGGTATGCCAGGCGCCATGCATGGTATGGGGGGTATGATAGGGTGGGGCAACAGCTATATGGGCCGAATGTCCTCCATGGCTGGGATGATGTCGATGAACTATAGCCAGACCGGGCTGAGCGGTGTTTTCCTAGTGACAAGCGATATCGAGGATATGGAACACATGGCAATCCTGGTCGATAGCAGAGGCGGGCGTTATGCCTTAGTGCTCCCAGCTGAGGAGTGGGTGGTTATATCACCTAATGGCACAAGAGCTATTCTTGATCTAGAGGATCTGAGGAAGACGCTGAACAACACAAGAGTCTCTATAGAGGGAATCTATATGGGTAGCATGGCAGATATGTGCAACATGATGGGATGCGGCATGATGGGCATGATGGGAGGGATGATGCATGGAACAGCTATGTGCCACAACCTCCAAGGATACCCAGCACAACAAAGAGGTATGGGGGGTATGATGCATAGCATGGGCCATATGGTGAACCACCATATGGGGGGCATGGCTATGGGGGGTGAAAATCACAGCGACGAGGAAGAGCACCATATGGAAGCATGTGAAGCCCTCATGAACCTGCCCCACATAATAGTCAGCAAGATCAGCTTCAACGGCTACACAGCAATTCCAAATAAATAATTTTTTATTTCCCCCTTTCTTTGGTGATGCCTATGACTTCAAGAAAAACCCTTTTCACCGTTGCCTCCATATCCCTAGTGCTAGCTATAGTTGCCCTCTACATTGTGCTGGGTATGCGGGGTGAGAATAAGGATCTCAGCGGGTTAAGCATAGCACTATATAAGTCTCCTGGTTGTGAGTGCTGCACTAGATATGCAGGGTATCTCTCTAGCTTGGGTGCTGAGGTAGAGGTTGGAGTTATAGATGATATAGATGGGTTGATGGATAAGCTGGGAATCCCTGCGGAGCTAAGATCCTGCCACATATCAATAGTAGAAGGCTACATAGTAGTAGGGCACGTGCCCGCAGAGGCTATTAAGAAGCTCATCAACGAAAAACCAAATATCAAGGGAATATCTCTTCCGGGGATGCCACAGGGATCCCCGGGAATGCCAGGGCCTAAGGAGGGGCCATTTATTATATATAGCTTCGACGGCTCGATCAAAGTATTCGCTGTGCTATAAAGGGTTACATAAAATAGTTGGCAAACCTCGACTTTAAAGGCGGGGTTAGATTTTTAAGTTTTTGTTTCGATATATGCTCTGGGCTTCCGAGATGGTGGGTCAATCTACTAGGATGAGGGGCGGGGGCCGATTATCCCCCGCAATACCCACCATCTCGGAGGCCCCCTCCTCGAATGTGAGAACCAACGTTATCAGACTCCTACCGAGCGGTAGCCAGCATAGGAAGTTGCTGAAGCTAGCTGATGTCTGCGCCAGGTTGTATAATGAGCTTAACTACGAGAGGAGACAACAGTTCTTTAGAAACCAGCGGGTGGACTTCGAGGGAACCTGGAGGAGGTACTATAAGAAGTATAAAAATGTTCTAGGTGTTAACGCCCAGGCCGTTATTCAGAAGAATAACGAGGCCTGGAACTCGTTCTTCTCACAGCTTAAGGCTATGAAGGAGGGGAGGCTACCTCCCTTCATTAAGAAGGTCAGCCCGCCT
>JAWAXC010000009.1 GCA_038897115.1 Sulfolobales archaeon
CTGCGATAGGCCTCTCAGTAGGTATGTGGAAGAAGTTAGTCGTATAGGCTATATTAGCAGTTGACACCAGGTAGAGGGCGTCCAAACCCCTCCTAGCCATCTCAGAGGTTATAGCCAATACCCTCCTCTCAACCTCCCTCCTCGAGATAACAAGCATAGAATCACCAAAAATATATCGATAAGACCTATAAAAAACAAAAATATTATCTAATATATGGGATGAGGTTCTTTTCGGGGACCCGATCGATGGGGAAGCGGATATCCACCGACCGAGGATGATGAGGGCCCGATATTGTGAAAGGTGATCAAGGATCAAGCGTCTGATCGAAACAACCGTCACCAGCTATATCTAATAGCTTCGATAATAACACAGTAGCCATCAGAGACTAAAGGCTATAATCTACTGCGAGACAGGCCAAGTGACGTCTGCCAACGAAACTTCCCGACCCCCTTGAGAAATGAGTGGGTATCAAGAGGGAAGCCAGTATATCCTAATAAGGGCAACTACATAGCCGGTAAGCCGAGATATTAGTATTAATATAGGTATCTAGACTGCGGCTTCTTGATGAGCATAAGCTACCTTGCTTTTTAGCTATTAATGTAATGCCTCCCCGATTCTCCCGGGTGATTCAGAGACGATCTCCAGGATCTTCTAAGGAGTTTCAGGAGATCCGTCGAAGGGGGATCGATGAATCCCCGGGAGATCCCAGGATATATATAGTCCGTTAACCAGGATCTGATAAGGAATATGACGAGCTATATATTTACACTAGACTACCACGAGGACTTCATATTGAGAAGCCTCTCGGATGAAAAGACACAGCCCGAGAATAGGATAGCAATGCCCACTGTAAAGCCTGTAAGAGATGCAAAAAGACAGTGCATCAAAACCCCGCAACCTACTGCATAGGAGATACTAAAGGATGAAGTATAATCAGTATAAACATAATATGAAAAACCAGAGGAACTAGAAGAAAAAGGTAAGATCCTAGAAACGATAGTGAGGAATCCTGGGATAACGCCACCCCAGCTAGCGAGGATAATGTAGAAGAGTGAAAAAACAATAGCAAACCACATAACAGAACTCAAAAAACAAAACCTAGTAATAACAAGGGGAAAAACAAACAACATACACCCAACAAAGCTGGGAGTCATAATAGCTAGAATAGCAAAACAAAAAACAAAGATCATCCCAGAATCAACCGGGATAGAATAGAGAAAAAGATCCTGGGAGATCAAAAAGATCATATGATCAAAGATCAAAACAGATCCGAGAAGGAAAAGATCCCGAGGAATCATCCCGAAAGATCCCAGGATGATCTAGATCAAAAATCTTTGAGACTAATAAGCATTGTGGTCATCAAAAACATAGATCGAAAACCAGATCTTCACTTATATACCCCAATAAGAAAAATAATAATAGAGCAAAAAACTGATCTACTATAGAACTGAGCAAGATCAAAAAACACAACTAGATCAGATGATCTACTATAGAATTGAAAGTACCAACCCCCGAAAAGGGGAGCCAGCAGCCAAATAAGATGATCTACTATAGAATTGAAAGAGCATGCTGGGTCTGACAGGCCAGGCGATCTATGGGCTTCTCTGATGATCTACTATAGAATTGAAAGTTGCTGTACCTACATTGACATATGAATTGCTATAGATAGATGCGATGATCTACTATAGAATTGAAAGAATAGTAATAGTAATAGTATATAGATCTAGTAGTAGTAGTAAGATGATCTACTATAGAATTGAAAGTTGATATAAGATACACTATTCTAAGCCTTGCTTTGAAAAACGCTGATGATCTACTATAGAATTGAAAGCCCCATCTCCCAACAGCTAGACAGACAACAAAACCCAGCAAGATGATCTACTATAGAATTGAAAGAAAGACTACGAAAAGGTGGATGACCCAGATAGACTGGCGGCGAGATGATCTACTATAGAATTGAAAGTAAAGGGGAGAGGCTGTGGCTGCCCAGAGGGTTATATAAGAGATGATCTACTATAGAATTGAAAGCAGTGGATGGATAAGAATCGAGGCATAGATCAATGAGCTTCAGGATGATCTACTATAGAATTGAAAGTTCGAAAGAGCGTCTAGTAGAGCCCCGAATACAGGGATATCTGATGATCTACTATAGAATTGAAAGAGGTTTTAGATAGATCACGCCACCTTTTTGCCCAACAGCATGATGATCTACTATAGAATTGAAAGGCACCTGTGAACCCTGTTGAATGCCCAGGTGATCAGTGGTATGATGATCTACTATAGAATTGAAAGTTTTGCATTTCTCGATCGTTTTATGCTTAGGGCTATTGCTATGATGATCTACTATAGAATTGAAAGCTCGTTAGTCCCAGTTGACCAAGAGACAAGAGATGGATTTGTGATGATCTACTATAGAATTGAAAGGATCAGGTGGATCCACGATATCTAGTGCCTAGAACACTTAACATGATGATCTACTATAGAATTGAAAGCGTGTATAAGGGGCACAGCTATGGCTTTCTCGATGCGTGGCTGATGATCTACTATAGAATTGAAAGGGCATTGACAGCCCAAGCGATCCACTCGTCCACTGAGGGCTCTGATGATCTACTATAGAATTGAAAGACAGGATACCGTGCAACGGAGTCTGTTATCTGGTGGTGGATGATCTACTATAGAATTGAAAGTTCTCTTGGAATGAGACACTAAGAGCCGAAGCAGAAAGACGATGATCTACTATAGAATTGAAAGCGGTCTACTTGGGTTGCTCACCAATCTGCTACTCAGAGGCCCATGATGATCTACTATAGAATTGAAAGATAACGTGGTGGGTACTATGATAGTACCTTAATAGTACTATGATGATCTACTATAGAATTGAAAGCTTCTGACCTCAACCGCGGCACTGTGCAGCTATCACCAGTATGATGATCTACTATAGAATTGAAAGCAATACACAATACAGCCTACCACACCTGGGGCTGGAGGGAGATGATCTACTATAGAATTGAAAGCTATTCTTGATAATCTTAGCTCTAGCTCATATTGCTCCATCTTTCCTTGATGATCTACTATAGAATTGAAAGAAGAGCCCTCCTCCTCTCAATCTGAACTCTGACGTCTTCTAGATGATCTACTATAGAATTGAAAGTCGCTATACTCTTTTTCGATCTCAACAAGCCCTTGACCCGCGATGATCTACTATAGAATTGAAAGATATAAGTTGCTGAGGGGTTGGAGGAGGAGATGGAGGATCCGGATGATCTACTATAGAATTGAAAGACTCTGTCTAGGAAGACGCTTCCGTTGTATGCTAGGTAGTATAGATGATCTACTATAGAATTGAAAGGACGATGATCTCGACGACGATTGTGACGACAACCCTCTCAAGGATGATCTACTATAGAATTGAAAGTCTATACTCGCCCCGTGTCATGGCGAGAACATCAACGGGGCCGGATGATCTACTATAGAATTGAAAGCCCAGGATGCTGGGCAGCTTAGGTGGTGTAAATACAACAAGGATGATCTACTATAGAATTGAAAGCAGACAGATATCTCCACCTAGCTGTGAGATGCTCAAGCACTTGCCGATGATCTACTATAGAATTGAAAGGCTGTATAAGATTTAGCGCGGGGATCCCCCTTCTAAATATTTTTGATGATCTACTATAGAATTGAAAGTCACCCTTTTCTGCTATCTGTTAGATATGGCTATAGGAGATCTAGATGATCTACTATAGAATTGAAAGAGCTGTCTTCGGCAGAAGCCCTGGGGATGAGGGTAGGGGGCCGATGATCTACTATAGAATTGAAAGGAGAACCAGTTAATAATCTGTCCTTCTCTTGATTCTGTTTTCGATGATCTACTATAGAATTGAAAGCTTCCATCGGTGAAATAGGTCGCCACAAGAACACTGTCAAGATGATCTACTATAGAATTGAAAGAGGCTGTGAGAAAGCAGTCGCAACCCACATAGCAAACCTCATGATGATCTACTATAGAATTGAAAGGGCTTCTGTGATAACAGATCATCAATGTATTTCAATAAACGATGATCTACTATAGAATTGAAAGTTTACATAATTCTAACTCACTTAGAAACTCCTTCTTCTTATCTGATGATCTACTATAGAATTGAAAGTTATACCTCTACTATATAATTCTAATACGCTATAGTTTGGGATGATCTACTATAGAATTGAAAGGATCAGCTACACAGGGCCAACAACAAATATATCAGGTAGAGGATGATCTACTATAGAATTGAAAGCCCACTCATTGTCAAAGGGGCATCAGATATATTTAGTGTCGGGATGATCTACTATAGAATTGAAAGACACTTGGACTGCACATATACGTCGAGGCTGTGAACTGCTAGATGATCTACTATAGAATTGAAAGGTTTTATACACGACACTACACGCCTTTGCCAAAGCCAGAGCTGATGATCTACTATAGAATTGAAAGACTAGCTTTTTTAACCAGATAAGTACCTCCGTCTCGCTCAGATGATCTACTATAGAATTGAAAGCTGATCATAGTTAAATGGGATTGATCCTTGGATCACTATCCTGATGATCTACTATAGAATTGAAAGATATACTCTAGACATTCTTTCTCTGCTTTTTCTCTCCTCATTTTCTGATGATCTACTATAGAATTGAAAGAGGAAAACACTTGACACACAGCTAGCCCAGCTTCTAAAAGATGATCTACTATAGAATTGAAAGCACTAGCTGTTATTGCTGCAATCGCGGGGTCAAGCTTTCTAGGATGATCTACTATAGAATTGAAAGAGCTTGCTTGCTATTGCCCTTGCAATGAAAGTGGGGTGTCTAAGGATGATCTACTATAGAATTGAAAGATATAGAGCGCCCGCTCATACACAAGATCCTCATCGCTTCTAGATGATCTACTATAGAATTGAAAGTATTGCGAGGAGCAAGATAGTAGATCTGTTGCTGAGGATCCAGATGATCTACTATAGAATTGAAAGTATTATATGGCCCCGTAGGTGGAAATGCTGGCCTCGCTGATGATCTACTATAGAATTGAAAGCTACTTTAAAACCATAGCTACTTGAGAGTAGATAATAGCTATAGATGATCTACTATAGAATTGAAAGGTATTCACACCGAAATCCGCAACACTCATCCCTACCACCCCCTGATGATCTACTATAGAATTGAAAGCATATACAGACTGTACTGCGAAGAACAGCCAGAGAAACCAAGATGATCTACTATAGAATTGAAAGGCTAACAGAAATAGAGAAAAAGCTATTCGACAGGCTGATGATCTACTATAGAATTGAAAGGACACAGTGGTGGCAAGGGCTCTTGAGGAGAACCAAGACGATGATGATCTACTATAGAATTGAAAGAGATGTTATCAGGGATGTGATAGATGCTCACAGGGCTGTCTATGATGATCTACTATAGAATTGAAAGGCAAGCTATGCTCGATGAATTTCCTCGTGATGTCATATATCTCTCGATGATCTACTATAGAATTGAAAGGAAAAGTCGGTGGTGTCTATAAGTACTTCTACTATAGGTTCCTGATGATCTACTATAGAATTGAAAGGTATATACATACTCAACGTCTATTATCCCCTCTAAGGCAGCGATGATCTACTATAGAATTGAAAGGTTGAGGCTACTCTATCGCTCGATGTAACTGTTGAGTGAGGTGATGATGATCTACTATAGAATTGAAAGATGCTATCATTAGCCTGAATGCCTTCTCAAACTTCTCTACTGTGATGATCTACTATAGAATTGAAAGATGGCATATTGCTTTAGGGGTAGTTCTAGCCTCTATCCAGTAGATGATCTACTATAGAATTGAAAGGAGGAGAGAGCTGCACCCGCTGATAGCAGCAGCAATAATGTTCGATGATCTACTATAGAATTGAAAGCGATGTGAAATCGCTTAGAGTATTCACCAAGGTTGTGAATGCATGATGATCTACTATAGAATTGAAAGGAGCTGATAACGATATACGACACTGATTATCTGGTCAAAGCTGATGATCTACTATAGAATTGAAAGATGGGTCGTCGAAGACCTGTACAATGATCTCGTTGCCCGATACCGAGATGATCTACTATAGAATTGAAAGGACCCCGATCATCCAGCTTCTCCACAAAGCATCCAGCCCTTTGATGATCTACTATAGAATTGAAAGCCTTGTTCTCGTCATATTTCGTTTCCGCCACAAGGTATTTGATGATCTACTATAGAATTGAAAGTTATAAGGGCAAAAATCGATTATTTTGAAGGGGTTAAGAGGGATGATCTACTATAGAATTGAAAGCTGCCCCGCTGTACCTGCTATGCCCTGGCGGGGGGTTTAGAGATGATCTACTATAGAATTGAAAGTCAAGCGGCACAGGGAAAAGCCCAACCATAGAGATTATAAGCCTAGATGATCTACTATAGAATTGAAAGTCTATAGAGGACGCCTAAGGCTTTGTTAAGCTCTCTATACACCCGATGATCTACTATAGAATTGAAAGCTTCACAAACGGCACCATATGCCTCGAGGGGCATAGAGTGGATGATCTACTATAGAATTGAAAGTAACAGCGTATCTAACCAATCTTCCTCATTAACTTCCTCTAGATGATCTACTATAGAATTGAAAGTGAAGTGAGATGGGAAGCGACGTTAAGATATATTGGGAGGATAGGGGGATAGTATGTATGTGATAGCCCTTTATAGCTGAATACCTTGCCTGTGGGGTGGTGATGTTTATCGGCTTTCTATGTTCTGGTGTTAGGGTCTATGTTTTCTGCTGATTATGTAGATGCTGGCTAGAATAGCTATGGTTACTACTGCTATGAATGCATATGGTCTATAGTCTATGATGGGCTCTAACGTTCTAGCCTTTATTATAGCCCCTGAATACTCTATTGCGAAGAGTTTGCATCCGGAGATCTCTCTTATAGCTTTTGCGAGTTGGATGCCTAGCTCGGTTATCTGGTCTGGAGATAGATCGCCTTTATCATCTGTATAGACTATCGATATGATTGGAAGCCTGCCCACAGCACCTCCGAGGCTTATACTTAGGTTCCTCCCCAGCTTAACGCTATACTCTCTTAAGATATTCTCCAAAGCCCTCTGGTGATCCATGTTCCACTCTATAAATCTATCCACATCAAATGTCTCTGGAGATACCGCCCGCATATATAGCTTCAAGCCATGTGCTGTGAGAATAGCGCTTAGGTTCCCACTTATATTCAGAGCCTTCTCTAAATCCCGATCAGAGATCATTACAACCGCCACAGGATTCGATATCGTGTTAAGGATTTGGAGACCTCTATAAGTTATATTTACACTAGACATCATCCTTTCAATATCATCCAAGATGTAGAGTAGATTACCAGCACCGCTAGCAGGGGGCAAGCCCTGGGGACTCGATACCTCTCTAGAGCCTCCAAATACAGCCCTCTCATACGGGCTATAAAGGGGATCGTATGGAGCTAAGATATAGTGGTATATAGGCACATACCCACAGCCATCCCTATAATAGGCTATAGGCTCAGGATCTATATAGAGGAAAACACTAGGAGCAACCTCCGATAAAAGCCCAGGAGAAGGCACACCACCTCGAACCAGTATAACCTGGGCTAGCGGTGATGAGACCCCAACCACTAAAAAGACTAGGAAGAGAGCTATAGCCATAGCATTAGAAGATCTCATATAGATCACCCAGCAAGAAGGGTTGCAAACACGTAGACAGGGCTACCTCCCCAGAGGATCCCAGACGCTCCAGCCCAGGCCCAAAACTAATACACCAAGGGATCCTCATAGACGGACAACCCATCAATCCATCCCTTACTTCAATTAAATATTAGACCCATATAGATATAATGGTTATACTGATTTGTTAAAACAGTTGAACATAGAGAGAAACAATAGATCCATATCTATATACAAAAGCATATAGTTAACACCCTACCGAACCTCAAACTAAGAGCTGATCTCGCTATATTAGATTAAATCATCATAGCAGGCCATGGATTTCACATGAGAATATCCAGCATAGATATGATAAAACAATTGACAAACCCAGCCTTTAAGACTGGTTTATGTTTTAAAGATTCTATTTTTTAGTGGATGGCCTCCCTCGCAAAGGGGTAATGCTCGAGACACCAGCAGAATCCTTTGCTTCTTTAGGGCGGGGAGGAGCTATAATATTATAAGTTTAAGCAGATATTATTGAGGTGGGGTTTGCATTGTTTGCCAACCTTAGCAGAGATGAGATCGCGGTTCTAGCCTTGATCGCCGGGCTTGCCGATGAGAGAGGAATATTTAATAGGGGTCGTGATGCTAAGAAGCTTACCAAGCTGGCGTTTCTAGCATCGTATGCTGAAGAGGTGGATAGCAATGGTATAAGGTTGCGGGGAAACCCACGTCTCGGGCTACGCTTCCATGTATACCTCTATGGTGTTGCTAGCAAGGATATCTATGGGATCCTGGATAGGCTTGTGGAGAAGGGCTTTCTAGAGCATGTCGATATCAATATATACTCTGTGAAAGTCTCTCTCAACGAGGTTCTCGGCGTTGTGAGAAGAATGGATGATGACCTCTACAGAGGAGTTGTTTTCGCGCTCAGCTATAGATATATGACTGGCGATGAGCTAGAAGGCTTCGTCAACGGCTTGCTAGGCATCGGAGGCCCCGAGATCAAAGCACTAGTCTATGGCACCGAGGTACAGAAACTCATCGAAGCACGTGAACATGTCAAGAAACTGGAGGAAAAAGATATGATAGTTGATATATAAGTGATAATCAATGCTCGCTAGCAGGATTAAATATGAGCCCTCAAATTAGTTGGGATCTGATCTGGTTGTTACTCCTGAGATTCAACAGGGCTATAGAAACCTTAATCTATATTTCTATATCTGCAACTCTAGTTAAGTCAATAATTTAAGGTGAAAAGCATATCTACCCCCATGTTTTTCTCGATGCTAATGCCCTTATACGGCTGGCTAGGAGTCTAAGCCATCAACATTTCAATCCTTATGGTAAGAGGTCTAGAATCAGAGTGCTGATGGAGCTAGGAGTGCTCAAAGTAGCTACAGCGTCACATCTATTAGAGATGGCGAAGCATATATTACGTACCGAATCTAGTGTCATTGATAGAAAATCTGCAGATATACTCATAGATGAGCTGAACAACGCTATTAGCCAAGGCTGGCTGGAATTAATTAGCGATAATGATCAGAGATCATTAGATATATCGAGGGCCATAGTATATGAGGATCTAGCCCGCCTATGGTATAATGTGCTTATCGAACGTGATCGAGAAGATGCTGAGATGCTAAGATATGCAGCTCTAGCATACGCAAAATTCTGTTTTATCCACACCCATACAACTAGATCTGAGGATTATTATACACCTTCATACATGTTAATCGTATCTGACGATGATGATGTCTATAGCAGAAGGCACCTACTTAACTATGGACTAAGAGAAGCACTCAGAAAGGCTATGCAAAGAGGCATACGCATAGGCAGATATCCCGGAAAGCTAGTCTCGGTGGCAAAATGGAATGGCTTCAAAGAATATGTGAAACAGCTAACATCATGATCTTATCACATAGTGAACTTTGAATTATATAGTAATGTTCAGACCTTTCCCATATTTGTGAATAAAGAGGGCTAGGAAATAATCGTTGGATATTTGTTCAATGAAAAGCTTTTCAATAATCCTTGGACGAACCAACTAATGATAAATTTATAATACCAAATCCCTGCCTCATAACCTACAATAATTATATCGATAGACGTAGTAAGGTGTAGCCATCTTCAAAGAATGCTATTTCTATAGACTTATGAGGAGCTCCAGTAGTAGAGCCCATTTATCTGTTTGATATAGGAAACGAACTTTGGGAGTAGATCTTTTCCGTGCGTTTCAATAGATCTAATGTTTCCTATAACTATTAATTTCTTCCTCGCTCTTGTAAATGCAACATTCAATCTATTCTCATCTTCAACGAAACTGAGATCTTCGGTGCTGGTAATACTGAATATTATAACATCTTTCTCCCTTCCCTGAAATGCGTCCACAGTATTTATTTCTATTGTTTCGTCTTTTAATGTTTCTTTTAAAAGCCTTCTTTGAGCTCTATAAGGTGTTATAATGCCTATCCTCTCGCTGGTGATGCCCTGCTCCTTGAGTGTGGAAACGATTTTCTTAATAACCCTGGCTTCGATCTCATTAGCTCTTGAACCATCTTTCTCCACAGTTTCAATGCCATCTACATGTAAGAATACGGCTGGAATATCCGGGTCTAGAAATCTCATGTTCTCAGAATAACTTTTTATCTTAAGCTTTATTTTATCACAGGATTTTACTGGTTTTATCTTTTCGTTATAGATGTATTTTTGGGAAAAACCGAATATCTTTACCAAAGCATAAACATGGTCGTAGATAAACATCTGAACCATAGTCTTAGATAACCTGGCTTATATTGTCTGAAGCCAGAGGAAATATAGTCAAGCCGGCGGTTTTAGGCTACACTTCTACGCATACCTCGTATGGTGTCGTAAGTAGAAAGGTTTGCTTATGGCTGTCTACTAACTTATTGACATCCCAATCCTGTATGATGCGATTCTTACCTGTTAGAATGAAAGGATCATTATATAGATATTTAGAAGAAGGTTAATAGGGAGAGTGTTAAACCTGTCTTTACTACTCTTAATTCCCTCTCTACATAGATCTTTTTGCAGTTACCAGATCTGCAAAGACCCTCTTCACCGAAACGAGCGCATCTCTAACCGCTTCCATATGTCCTTTTAATGGAGATCTGAAGTAAAAAATTTCGATCAAGTCTACGATGAAAGCCAACATTTTGTCGATTAATGACTCATCAATAAAAAATAAGATTATGAAGTTTCTGTCTGCTATTAATATTATTCATTCCTCGTAGTCAACAGCACTATGCAGTAAAAATGAATAGAGCCTATCATCCAAAGAATTAAATATATGACCACCTGTTTCTCCGCGCTAGCCTAGAAGATCCTCTATAAGAGAGGTAATAAGGTTCATCGTTAAATCCTCACCATAAAATTATGGTGTGCTTAATGGTTATCTAGCAGGCTTTACGTATTTTTACAAGGACTAATAAATATTTAGGAATTTTCCTAAACAAACAAAGCCTCAGAGCACCCTGGGTTTTTTCTTCGCAGGAAAAGCTTTCCTATCAATTGTGAATGGCTAATCCTCCTTCCTGGTGATGCCGAATGACCTTTTAAGGCTAATATTTCTAAGGGCATGCTGGAGGCTGGTATTTCTAGATGTTCTATTAAAAGGGGCTCTCTTTTAATGTTCTTGGTTAGCCATGGCTATGTCTATAAATATGTATTATCGTAATTCTATAGTGGATGCTTTAAAGGCTATGCTGGTACTAGCTATTACAAGGGTTGGTAGGTATTGCAGGACAACAATACTTGGGGAGGTTGGGAGGCTCTTAGGTATTGATGCATATAGCGAGGTTAAGCGGGTTTTCGAGGGATGTGAGGTGGTTGTTAGAAGGAGAGGTTGGGAATATGGTTAAGGCTCTTATTATGGTTATGGAGATGAATTCAGGCTTGCGAAGACGTGGAGGTATAGGTGGGTCTTCTACCTCTATCGGTATCTTAAATACGGTGATGTGTTCAGATGCTAAGCTAATCTTGTGGGAGGGTATGAGAGTTACATTAATAAATAGAATTAAGGTTGAGAGGGGGTGGGTATAGTGAAATCACAATATAGAGAGGTTCTCTTCAGGGAGTTAGTACCTCTAAAGTCTACTACGTATGCAACTCATGGTCTTTATATGTATCCAGCTAAGTTTATTCCACATATTGTTAGATATGCCATCGAGAGATATACCGAGCCGGGGGACTGGGTTTTCGATCCTTTTGCGGGGTATGGTACGGTAGCTATTGAGGCCTCCCTAACAGGTAGGAATGCGGTTCTATGGGATTTAAACCCTGTGACCGAGGTTCTCACGCTAGCCTCTTTATATAGATGGGATATATCTCTGAGGGATTTTGATCTTGATTGGGGCTATGGGAAGGAGTTCCACCCTATGTGGGAGAACATATTCTACTGGCATCCAAGGGATTTTTATAATGTCTTGACAAGGGTTTGGGGCTATTGGCATTATGAGGTCTATGGAAAGGCGAGAGATCTGGAGGAGGTTTCTAAAGCCTATCTCATCGCGATCCCACTGCTGAAGGTTACCAGGTTCTTCAGCTATTCTGATGAGAAGATAGCTAAGCTATATAGATCCAAATATGCTGAGGAGAAGGTCAAGACTCTTCTACAGACAGATTGGAGGAGTAGAATGGTTAGAATGTACTGGGGATATGCTGAGGAAGTTGTTGAAAAGGTTAAAGAATATAGATCTCTTAAACCAAGGGATATCGAGATAGTTATCAGGACTAGCAGAAGGGCGAACAACAGGCTAGAGGTGTTCGACGCCATAAGGGCAAGGCTTGATAGAGAGGTAAGGCTTCTAATAACCTCGCCACCCTATCTACAGGCGCAGGAGTATATAAGGAGTTTTAAACTCGAACTCGTATGGCTTGGCTATACAGGCTCGGATTTGAGGATCTTGGCGAGCCACGAGATACCCTATAACAACCCGCCACAGGTGGATATCCACAGCAGGCTATTCCATGGAATCAGAAAAGAGATCATGAAGCTTAACCACGGAAAGCTCCTCCAAATATACGACGCCTATTTCCACTCACTAGCAAGCTTCATAAACAACAACCACGACAAGGTAGAGATCATGGCTATATTCGTTGGCCCTGTAAAGATTAGAAACATGAGAATCCCTATAGACGAAATACTGAGAGAACATCTAGAAACCCTGGGATTTAAGCACGTAGAAACACTAATAGATAGAATAGTCTCTCGAAGACTGTTCAAAGTAGAGGTGAACCCAGCCACCGGATTAGCAGATGAGAGAACACCAACAGAACATCTTCTAATTATGAGAAGAAAATGAAGGGGATTTTATGAGAAACATAAACATTCTATACCTAACACCCGAGAAACTGTTTAAAGACAGATACCTACTACTTAAGCAGTGGGAATCCCTTGAGACACTAATTCCATGCTTCCTAAGATCATTATATGAAGGCGAGATACAGGTAAAGCTCCATGAGTTTGATAGAATCTTCACAGGGTTGAAAAATAATGATTTTTTGGATGAGCATGATGTTTTGGCTAGAGTGGCATCTATATGGTATTATTTCACAAGGCTTACCCATCAATCTGTAGGTCCTAGGATAGGGGGTTTTGCTGAGGAAATGATTAAATTCTGGATGGAGAGATCAAATTGCTATTCCTCTGTATTCAATGATGTAACTTTGGGAAGAGTTTTAAGGGAGATTTTCGATTTAAGAAGAAACTATAGAAACAAGATAGATTTTGTTGCACATACAAAGAGAGAGGATAATACTAGTAAAGTTCTTTTCATAGAATTAAGAATGAGTGAACATACTGGTGGTAGGACAGGGCAGGAATCATTATTAGATAAATTTAATAAGATATTAGACTTAGTAGTATCTGAAGAGCTTGTTAAAGCATCGCTAGAGAAAGGAATTAATGTTATTGAACTCATTATAGCTATATTGTTCAATGAGAGCCAAGAACTTATTGAAAGAAGTAGAGGTAATTTTGAGAGAGGTAGAATAAAGTCGCTAATTAACTACATACTCGAGGAGAATCATATATGGGGTAGGATTTCAAAGATCAGAGGCAAATATGTTTTCTGCGATGGTAGAGAAATAGACAATGCAAAGTTTAAAACCTCCTTAGAAGAGAGCAACGAGTTCTGTATAGCTAAGAAAGATTCAGATTTCAAGATACGTTTAAAAATACTTCTTGGAAACGAATTTTTCCAAGAAGTTATAGGACATAAACTTGAAGATCTAATTAAGCAGTATGGCAACACAATAGCTGATGATTTATGGGTTATGTATACACTAGCAATAAACGAGCTTAAAATAGCCAAGGAGCTCAGAAAAACAAATGTATCAAGAATATATGAAATAGCAAGAACAGATAATGAATTGAAAAAGATCTTTGAAGAATTCAAAAAACTTTATAATGAAGGCGAAAATGAAAAGCTATTGTTTGAAGAATATATTGAAGAACTAAACAAAATCATAGATAGGTTCTCGAATGCTATCTTGAAGGTAATTAGTGAGCACAATGAAGAGCTTAGACTATTGGAAACTAATGACATCACAAAAGCTTATAGATATTTAAGATACATATGCACAGCTGTATTATCGCTATATTTAACACTTGAAGTTATGAATGATAAAAACTTCTCTAAATGTAGGTGGGAGGATCTAAAAGTTAGAACGAATCACGAAATATCTTTAAATAAATGGTTAGATACCTGAAAGTAATTAGTGATAAGCTAGATAAAGAAGGAGAAAGCTCTCTACATTGTTTACAATATCCCTCCTAATACGATCCTAAAGCATAGGCTGAAATCAAAGTAAAGTAAGCCAATGTTTAGCTTAAGAAGGCTTAAGATGAAAGGAGAATGCTAGGGGGCTCTTGCAGAGCTTGTCAAGGGTATTGGTAATTTGAAGGACTGCTGTCTGAAGAAGTGATAGTAAGACAAAAATTAGTTACAGCAGATAACTACATAATATTTGGGAACCTATAATAACTATATTAAGAGATTTCACTTATAGAGCTACTGTAATAAAATAAAATGCGATAAAAATCTTTTAAGGTTTATCTAGGAGAAGTAGGAGTTGTAGAAGTATATCTGGAGTCCGCTTGGGAAGATGAATATTCCTTTTAGCTCCTTTGTCCCCGCGTAGAATTGTTTCTGTGCTGCTAGAAATACCCATGGTGCGTCTCTCCATACTATCTCTATAGCTTTTCTATATAGCTCTGCTCTTTTTGTGGCGTTGATCTCTGAGGCTGCTTGGCTTAGTAATGCATCTACCTCGGGGTTTGAGTAGTTATTGATGTTGGGGTAGTCTCTCTGGCTTGAGTGTAGAAGTGGGTATAGTAGGAAGTGTGCATCAGCAATAGCTGGGCCATATAGCCTTAGCACTGCGTCATATTGTTTATCCTTTAGAGGCTTTGTAAGCTCTGCTATATATGAGGGCCAGTCACCTGTTCTGAGCTCTACCTGGATCCCGATTTTAGAGAGATAGGCCTGTATAGCTTCGGCAACACCCTTATCATTTATAAAGCCAGATCCACCTGTTGGGTGGAGAATCACCATCTTAAAACCATTCGGATATCCCGCCTCGGCCAGGAGTCTTCTCGCCCTCTCAGGATCATATTGATAAGGCTCCATCCTAGCATAGCCAAAGAAATTAGGTGGCACAGCAGAATCAGCCGGGATCCCCAGCCCATATAATATGTTTTTCACGATAGCCTCTTTATCTATAGCATAGTTGAGAGCCTGCCTAACCCTAGGATCTGCTAGCGGTCCTCTAGGAATGATGCTTAGATGTAGATATGCATTGCTAACAGGGGTGTAAACATTGAACCTGGGATCACTAGCTATTCTATCTAAATCTGGGGGTGGTGGGGCATATATGAAGTCTACATCACCTGCTAGTAGAGCGGCTAGCCTTGTAGATGCCTCCGGTATTACTAGCCACTCAATCCTCTTTATAGGTGGCTTAGGCCCCCAATAATCATCATTCCTCTCCAGAACAACCCTCTTACCCTTCTCCCAAGATACAAACCTATAAGGCCCAGTACCTATAACCTCAGATATACTCTGATTACCAAACTTCTTAATAACGTTGGGGCTAGTTATAAGCACGAAATAGGCTATCGCCTTTATAAATAAGCTATATGGCTCTTTAAGATATATCCTTACTGTATAATTATCTATGATCTCGACCCTATCTATCTTACCCACAAGAGATCTTGATGGAACCCTTACCGATGGATCTATCCACCTATCAATATTTGCTTTAACAGCATATGCATCAAACTCGGAGCCATCGTGGAATCTAACGCCCTTTCTAAGGTAGAATGTATAGCTAAGACCATCCGGCGATACCTCCCACCTCTCAGCAAGCCACGGAATAACATTGCCCTTATCATCGAACCATAGAAGGGTTTCATATACATGTCTTAGAACATTATAGACTACTATCGAAGTCTGGCCATGTGGATCAAGAGTATCAAGATCCGTTCCTATAGCTACTCTTAAAAGATCTTTCTTACTGATCTGAGTAGCCTGAGTAACAATCTGTGTAGCAGTTCTTTCACCCCCAACAGCTGTTGTAACCTGGGGAGTCGGCGAAACCCCTCCACCAGGAGGAATAATCCGCAGACTTATAGCCGATATAACCCCCACCAATACTATAACAATAATAATGCCAGCCAACATAACCCTGGATAACGCCTTATACCCCATACCCCTCTCCCCAGAAATATATAATAAAACATTATAAAGCCTAATCAAAAACATATCATTAACCAATCCTTATTAAGATCATTAATAAACGCCTTTAAAACACCAATATAACCTCGATCATTAATTCGGTATAATAGATATATCTTATTATAATTATGACACCCCTCTATAGCCGGAAGCCTTAGCTGAGAACCTGAATAATAATTAGAGGCTATTAAAGAGCATAAATATAAATAGGATTTGCTGACGAGAGATATATATTAGCATGCCCAATATGGGCCAATAGGGAACTATGAAAGAGAAAAAGGTTAGAAGTTTTCGAGAGGAAAAACCGTAGCTTTGAATCTTGTATTGAGGGGAATTAGGAATAGCGAACTTAGACCAAGATATAGGAGAATAAGCCATAACTCGGGATATAGCCTAGAATTCACTACATTATTTTAGTGTTGAGAGGGCGTTGCAATAATGACGTCTATATAAAATGATCGAACCTAACTTTAGCTTTATATTAAATTTTTTCCTGATGATTTTTACAGCTTTAATACTAGTTATGAAAATTTTTAAGGAAGATATTATAAAATATAATGGTGAATATTATGTTACATCTTGGCATCGATAGAGACGCTAGGCGTGGGCTTACAGCCGCGGTGTTTGGGTTCTTGCTCGATGCTTATGATTTGCTCTTAATACTATCGATAGTTCCGATAATAAGTACTATCTTTGCTCCTCAATTAACAGGTTCTCTTGCCATAATTGCCTCGCTAGCTGCGCTAGTTATAGCCTTGATATCTAGACCTATCGGTTCTTTAATATTTGGATACTTAGCGGATCGTATCGGGAGGCGAAGGGTCTTAGTAATAACTATACTGGGATTTAGCTTAGCAACCTTTTTCACAGGTGTATTGCCTACTTACCAGCAAGTAGGAGTACTAGCTTTAATCCTATTATATATAGTCAGAGCGATTCAGGGAATCTTCATTGGTGGGGAATATGCAGCAGGCAATCCCTTCGCGTTGGAATTTGCACCACAGAATAGGAGAGGGCTGGTGAGCGGTTTATTAGCTGCCGCCTTTGACGCAGGAGTTCTGTTATCATCATTAGTGGTTTTTCTCATCTCATCATCAATGAGTAGAGAGGATTTTATCAACTATGGATGGAGGATCGCTTTCTTCACAGGACTTATACCAGCAGCATTAGGCCTCTACATAAGGCTAGGAGTACCTGAATCGAGGATCTGGGAGAGAATACAGGAGATACGTAGAAAAGCCCAGATCCAGATGTCTAGCACCAGAATTAGTCCTTGGCTCTATGTATCCACATCGCTCCTAATGGCTGGCTTCCTCTACACATACTATAGCACTGTTGGTTTCTACTCAACACTAATATCTAATTATTTAAAATATCCCGTGGCAAATGCAAGCTTGGTTCTAACAGTAACTAATGGTCTAATACTGCTTGCACATCTAAGCTCCGGGATCCTATCAGACTTTGTGGGGAGAAGGCCTGCTTTGATCCTGCTGGGAGTACTTTCGATCATATTAGCAGTCCCCATATTTATCACCCTGCCCAGCATAGCTTCGGATTTCAATACCTTACTCATAACTTTAGCAGTTATAGGTGCCATAGTTAACTCCGCCTATGCTATACATGCAGCCTATATAACCGAGAGTTATCCTACCCTGAGAAGAGGTTTAGGCTATGGGCTCTCATATGCGTTGGGACTTATTATTGGGGGATCTGCGCCGTTGATTCTTGTACCGCTAGGTACTGCTTTAGGATCTATATTTGTTGCCATAGCGATAAATATAATCCTAGGCCAACTACTAGTTGTGGGTATAGCTCTAGCTAGGCCGGAGACTAAGGGTCTGAGTATGGAGAGGTGATAATTGAATGAAATATGATTTGGTCATAGTAGAAGGTAGGCTGGTAATACCTGGAGTCGGGATAATCGATGGTGATATAGCTATTAATGCTGGTAAGATAGCTGCTATAGGTAGATCGATAGATCCAAAGTTAGGAGAACGTGTTATAAATGCCAATGGACTTCTCATAATGCCGGGTATAATAGATCCCCATTTCCATATAGGCATCTATAGAAATGCTAGGGATGATGCGCTTAGCGAGTCCCGTAGCGCAGTTACTGGAGGAATAACCACGCTGATCAGTTACTTCAGAACCGGTAGATACTACTTAAATACTGGTGGCCCATATACCAAGATATTCCCAGAGCTACTTAAGATGGTAGATGGTGCTTTTTATACAGATTATGCATTTCACCTAGGAATTATAATGAAAGTACATCTAGATGAGATGGAAATACTAGCTAAAGAGTATGGTGTAACATCCTTCAAATTCTGGAGAATATATTCAGGAACCACATTGAGGGGTGAATATAGAAAGGGTAGAATGGAGGAGGAATTCCTGCTCTCGGACACCCCATATGATTTAGGTCATCTCTATGAGATTATGCATAGAGCCTCCAAGCTTCGAGACTATCATGTAAGGGTAAGCATACATGCTGAGGAGCCTGAGTTAATAAGGATATTTACTGAGAGGGTGAGAGGGTTGAGTGCCAAGCCTCTGGAGATATATCATCTTGCACGTCCACCTGAATCAGAGGTTATAGCTATTGCTGAGGCCATGTATCTTGCAAAGTTCACAGGCTGTCCAATAAATATTCTTCACATAAGTAGCTCGCCAGCATTAAGCGAGGCAGTTAGGCTCAAGCATCTCCTCGGCATCGATGCTGCCCTTGAGGTAACACTTCATCATCTAACACTTACCGTTGACATACCAGCCCAGATTAAGGCTAAAGTAAACCCACCTATAAGGACTAAGGAGCATGTAGAAGCTCTCTGGGAATATGTAAGGCAGGGTAAGGTGGATATGCTAGGAAGCGATTCTGCAGCATTGACAAGCAATATGAAAGCTGGAGATATTTGGAGTGCTGAGGCTGGGTTCTCAGGTGCCGGGCTATTCATGCCACTACTATATACAGAAGGTTTTCTCAAGAGAAATATACCGTTAGAGAACCTATTGATGCTTGCCACCGTTAACCCGGCAAAGATCTTCGGACTCTGGCCCAGAAAGGGAAGCCTAAATATAGGTGCAGATGCTGACATCATAATCATAGATCCCGAGACAGAAAAAACAGTAACACCCGAGATCCTCAACTCAGCCCAAGACTTCACACCATGGGAAGGATGGAGATTAAAAGGGTGGCCAAAATATGTTCTGGTCAGAGGCCAAGTAGTGATGGACAATGGAGTGATTCTGGATAAACCTGTAGGTCAATACATCAAAAGACCTGTCCAAACAACTAAAGCTAAAAGTAATAATACAAATTAAGGCTTATCATCCATATCTATCAAATCTATTTCTATATTTTAATGCCACGCTCCCTTAGTCTTGGATTTAAATATTCTTCTAAAGCATATCCTAAGCTTGCGAAACCAAATACGGCTAGAGCGATACATAGCCCTGGTGGTACAAACCACCACCACGCACCATATGTGAAGCCTCCTGATCTAAAAGCCCAGTGGAGCATCGAACCCCAGCTTTTAGCGAGTGGATCTCCTAGACCTAGAAAGCTTAATGAAGCTTCAGCTATCATAGCTTCTCCAGATCCTATTATGCTTATAGTTACAACTAGAGGTAATATTTGAGGGGTTATATATTTAAATATTATTCTTAGATCTCCAGCTCCTATTGCCTTCACAGCTTCTATGAATGGAAGATTCTTTAAAGATAGCACTTGAGCTCTTATCATTCTCGATACTGGAGCCCAGCTAGTTAGTACAATAACGATTATGATGGTAAATACCCCTGGTCCTATGAAAACAGCTAGAACAATCATGAGGGGAAAGGCTGGTGTTAATAGCATTATATCGGTAATTGCTATTAAGGCTCGATCTATGAATCCACCATAATAGCCTGCAAATAAACCTAGTATCATGCCTATTAAGGACGCTAATAACGCACTTATGAACCCTATTAATAGGGATACTCTGGCTCCGTAGATCAACTCGCTAAGTATGTCCTGACCAGCATCATTAACACCTAGAAGATGCTGGGGACTAGGAGGAGACATTGGTGTACCAACTATCTTCCATGGATCGTATGGGGCTATGTAGGGAGCTAATAAAGCCATTGAAACCATTATGCTCAAAATAGTTAATCCTATTAATCCTGTTGTGTGGTGTGTCAGAAATCTTAAAACCTGGATTACCGTTTTTAATAACCTAAATTTCATGGGACTTTACCCTCGGATCAATAAATGTATATAGAAACTCTGCAATGGTTACCGCTATCAGAGTAACAGCGGTTACTATAGCGAATGATCCGAGAAGAAGTGGGTAATCTCTATTTATAACAGCTGTATATATAAGCGTCCCCATACCTGGATACGAATATACAGTCTCGGTAACAACAGCACCACCTGCTATGAATCCTATATCTATAGAGGCTGTAGTTATCACAGGAAGCATTGAGTTTCTAGCTATATAGCTATAGAGGATCTCTCTCCTTGGCAGGCCTTTAGCTACTGCAACGAAAACAAAATCCTCCCTAATAACATTGATCGAGCTGCTCCTCATTAAAAGTGCATATCTGGGAATAAATATTGCTGAGAGTGTTATAAGGGGTAGAGTTAAATGTTTCAATACATCTATTATATACTCGTAAGGAGTATTATAAACAACACCTGGGGACATGGCCCCTCCTAATGGGAAAACTTTTAAATAATAAGAGAATATCAGTAAAAGGATCATTCCTACCCAAAATACCGGGAAACTTCTCAAAAATAGTAGCCCTAAGACGCTTAGATACTCAGAGACACCTCTTCTACGGATCATTAAGATACCAAGCATTATGCCTATAGGTATGCTTATTAATAGAGCCCCTCCCAATAATATAACACTCCAAATAATCCTCTGAGAAATAACACTCATTACGGGCTCTTGATATGTAAATGAATATCCCAAATCAAATTTCAGAAAGAAGTTTAGGAGAAACTGGAAATATTGATCTGGGAATATAGGTTTATCTAGACCAAATTTCTTTATCAACTCCACCCTTACCTCAGGAGGAACCCTGGGATCCTCAACTAGATAATCAATAGGTGTTCCAGGAGCAAGTCTTGGAAGTAAAAATATTATGGTTAAAATAATGAAAAAGACAAAAAATCTATAGATAATCTTTCTGGCAAAAACTGTTGGTAACGATGACATGAAATCCCTACCTCTTTATCTTTTTCTAACTCTGAAGTAGTAAAGGTAAAGTAGTACTGCAACGGTAATAACCACAGCAATAGATGCGATAATAAGATGTAAATAGTCTATTCTCTGAGTAACTAAGGGTGTTGTATAAGGCTGTGTCGTAGTGTAAGATGTAGCAGCTGTGGTTGTTGGAGAAGGAGTTAAGGTAGGTGTTGTAACAATTGTAGCTGGTCTAAGTGACATAAATGACCAGAAATTCGCAGGTTCAAAGAGTTTTGACAACTGCCATCCAACGAATCTATCTGTTCTATATAGGTATGCCTCTTGTATATGTACAAGAGGTATATAGGGTATATCTCTTGCAACTATTTCCTGAAGTCTCCATAAAAGCTCTCTTCTCTCATTAATATCAATAGCTCTTCTCTGAGCTTCTAATAACCTATCTACTTCTGGATTAACATATTCAGCACTGTTGAAGCCTCCCTTAACAGCGCTTGAGGAGTGGAGCAGGAGGAACCAGTCGTCAGGATCAGATAGCCATATACCAATTATTACCATATCGAAATCATGGTTAAGCAAGCGTGAAACCACTGTCCTATGATCTAGGACTTGAACATTTATTTTAATACCTATCTGGGCAAACCAGTTTCTTATCATTTCAGCGATCCTAACTCTATCAGGATATATTGAGGAGACTAATAGGTTGAACTCAAGCCTAGTTCCGTTCGGAGTAACCCTGACACCATCTGGGCCACGCTTAAAACCTAGTTTATCTAATATCTCGTTTGCTTTTGTTAAATTAAAGGGATATAACTTCTCTTTCTCAAGACCAGGTCTATAGAAGTTGCCAGGCATTTCGCTAAATATAGGGGGCATTGTACCTAGGCTACCAGGCTTAGCACGGCCTCCATATACAATCTCTATTATTTCAGTAACATTTATAGCATATAGCATTGCCTCTCGAAACTCCTTTAAGCTAAATGGATACCTAGTTAGCTTAACTGTTAGATATTGGAAATATATTGGTTCTCTAAAATGTATTTTTAGAGATGGATTTCTCGAGACCTCCTCCATAGCTTTTGGCACTAGATGAGGAGGTATAAAGAGATTATTCATAGCATCTATCTCACCGGTAACTGTTGCCTGGTACGCTGCATCAGATGTTCCATATATCTTAAATATTACCCCCTTAATCTTCGGAGCACCAGCCCAGTAATTTTCATTAGCCTTTAGAACAATATAATCACCAGCCTTTCTCTCACTCCACATAAACGGACCAGATCCTATTGGGTTCTCAAAATTCGAAAACGTCATAGGATCAGAGATATTAGCCCATATATGCTTAGGAACTATGAAGAGCGAAGCTAAAGCGGCTGGGAATGCTGCATAGGGGTATTTGAGTTTCACATAAACCACATTACCCTCTCTCCAAACTCTTTCAATAGGCTCCCAAACATTTGATCTAGTAGGAAATCTCCACTTCACAGTATAATTGAGAGTGAATTCTACATCTTCAGCTGTTAATGGAACTCCATCATGCCATTTAACACCATCCCTTATATAGAATTTCCAGAGTGTCCCATTATCTGTTACCTCAACCCTTGAGGCTAACCATGGAATAAAAGACCCATTAAGAGCCTGCCTATATAATGTATCATACACCAGTTCCATAACACTGAACTCATCGATCAATGATTGCATAAATGGATTCATCGTTAATAGATCAGACCTCAAAGATACTATCACATATCCTTCGGGCCTCTGAGAATATACCTCGTAATACATAGGCGTTAGTAGCGATGCAATTATTACCAGTACTAAAATCAATGAAATTACCCTCCTATCACTATATATCAAAAATTTTCTATCTATACCCGATAGGAACATGCTATTCACCTTATCAAGAATAAGTTAATGACTACTCATATATAAATTTATTAGTGAGTTGATTCATCACTAGATTCTTCACCTAAGCTTTAATAATAAATACAATTACAGATATCTCAGCCCAAAGATCGCTGTGTATAGGGATGAGAACAAATTTAAAGGAGTTGTTGAAGCTCTACTTACCAATAATAAAGAAGAAGGTAGTCTTCTTAACAACTTTTAATAGACAATTCGAAAATGCTCAGCCAAAACCATCCCGAGGATGCAGGTTTAGAGATTTAAAGATCCTAAGAGAAGTGCCGGAGAGTAAAAACAAAGTTTTGTGATAGAGGTCCTTCGTGCGAAATTTTATATTTAGCTTAATCTTATATATCCTGGGTTTGGGCGTTATTATGGATCTGAAGTCTCTTATAGATCGTGTAGCTGGAAAGAGTCTTGCTCATGCCATAGGTATTTATATTTATTATAAATCTGATCCTGATGAGGCTTCTAGCAATGTGATGGCCACACTATCAGAAGGTTTCGATAGAAATGTTGCTGAAAATGTTTTGAATGATATACTTATGAGTTTTAAGGGTTTTAGTCACTATAATAAGGTTGTGGTTGAGGGTAATGAGATTTCGTTATATCAATTTGTGCCAAGCTATGTCTATAAAACTCATATCGCCCCCCATATTGAGAGGGAAGCTCGAAATAGGCTTGCTAATGCTAATGAAAGGGATCTTAAGATGCTCACCGCCGCATCGGCTATAATATCAGCAATGGTGAAGAAGAAGAGGATAGGTTTAGCTCTCTCGGTAGATAGGGGTAATGAGGGAGAGGTGCGTATATCATCTCGTAATGTAGATAACCTATCTGCAGCTGTCTCGATTATTCTAAGATCTAGTGTTGATGATGTTAGAAAGCTCTTCTACAAGTATCTCTTAGGGGCTCAGCTTGATTGGGGTTTTGCTAGACATGACTACTATGTCTTAGAGATCTACTCCGATACCCTTAAACTTGTTGAGTTTCTAGCATTAAGAATATCTAATTATATCAAGATCCCGAATAGACCTGAGATAGAATCAATACTTGCTACGCTGTATGAGGAAAAGGATATACTCAAGCTATCAATACTCTATAATTCCATAAGGATATCTACATATAAAGATTGGGAGTTCCTGAGCGCCTTTTTTGGCTTGCCAAAGGAGCATCTATGTAAAGAATCTAGTATCGAGAATATATTCTATAATTGTGCTGTAAACCCGCTTATATACGAAGATGTTCGTGATATAATTGAGTATCTATATAATAAATATGTTAATGAGCTTAGTTCAAGAATTATAAGGATCTTTGAGTATATGGGTTATAGCAAATCATCGTGTGTTGGTAATAAATGTGTGTTAACGAAAACGGGAAGGAGACCCGTTTTCATCTATATAGAGCCTATAGTTAAGTATCCATATATATTCTCGAGTGATATATCCATAGATAGCTATAAAATAATATTTATAGAAGGTATCCCTAGTGAATCCATTCTCAAATACATAGCATCAGATGCGATACTTAGAGATTTTCTTTGGATTTTTATAAGCAATGATACAGCCTATATTGCTAGCACCACATATAAACATATCGAACACTCCGAGATAGTTAATGCAGTAAGTCAATGGTATAAAGTGAGGTTCCTCGGCGCTGTTCCAGCGGGGGCTACACAGATGATTCAACAGGCTGAAGTTAAAAGAGAGATACAATCTGTAACAACACAGCTTATTAGTATCTCGAGGGAGATTTCTCTTAAATATCGCGGTAAGGATATTCTTGAGGATGTTGTTGCCAGCGTTCTCGAGGATCTTGGGTTTAGTGTTAGGGTTGACTATAGGGTTAGGAGTAGGGCTGGAACAGATGTTGAGATCGATGTTTGGGGTGAGAAGGGTGTCGGGGGTTCTCACTTCTACGTATATGCCTCATGTAAGAACCTTGATAGGCCTGTCGAGGTTAGCACTATCAGGGAGGAGTTTGGTAGGATTATGCAGATGCCAGTGATACCCCATGTAAGGCTTATGGTTGCATCGAAGCTTACAGACTCTGCAAGGAGAGAGGCTATAGCAGATGGCTTCATAGTCATAGAGGTTGGTAAGAAGACAACAGAGGAGAATGTTGAGGAAGTCTATAAGATGATCTATAGTAAGTTGAACGAAATATTTGTAAACATAGCACCAACATGGCTTCAAGAGCTAGCAAATAAAATACTAAAGATAGCTGAGGAGCTGAAGAAGATAAGCGAAGAGCTGAGCAAAATACCACCAACAAAATAAATAGTGAGAGAACATGACTATAGCATTTAGCTATAAGTAATAAATGTGAAATCAATATAGTATAGATATAAGCATTTTCAATAAGGCTGTTAACCTCTTCATCGGAACTTATAAAGGGGGTTATAGATGATAACAACTATCATCTTCGAGATAGATCTGGAAAAGATCTGTATGTTCACTGCTTCTAGAAAATAGGTTAAGCAACATCTAAATAGACAGAGCTGGTTCTCTCTTTACTTATATCTAGAGGAGTGCTTTACCTTAACTAAGAATCATGCTCCTAACCCTCCTTTCCCATAAGCCTTTTACATTAATTTAATACTAACTTTGGGATACTTTAATAGAGAATATGGAGATAGGGAAGCTCTTTCCAACATATCCTATACAGCCGGTTTCTCCTAGGAAAGAGAATATTAGGATAGCGTCTCGAAGAATTTATGTAGATTTTCCATATGTATTTTGGGAGTTTATAGGCAATGTTCTTCCAAAGATAATTAGATCGGAAAACCCGCGGGAAACTCTTCAAAAAGAGTGGGAGCTCTTCATCTCTAATGAAAAGGTAAGAGAAATTGTGACTTTCAATGGCGCTCTTCTGGGAGCTGTATCGCTTGTTGCTACTCCATCCACCTCAAAGCTATTATTAAAGCTTAAGGTCAACTGGCCTGTATTCCTCCAATACTTAGAGAATGAGGCTCAAGAGCTGGTTTCTGAAGTGGAGAAAGATAGCTCTAGCATTATGGGTGTTTACAACTTGATTATATATAATTACTTCAAGATAGCGTTATTGATCCCGACTCCTGAGGTTTCTAGATTTAACGTTTATGAGATGGAGAAATTCAAGAAACTATTGAGAAGGCTACATGAAGAGCAGGATATTAAACGTTCCCTCCAAACAATTAGAGAAGCTATAAGGAGTATTAGAGAAAGAAGTAGAGTAAGAGCTATAGAATTGTGGATGCTCCAACTTGAGTCAGATTTCTATGGTGTGGAGAAAAGCTTTGAAAATCTGGATATTCTATCATGCTATTTCTATCTAAGAAATGCATTGGAGAACCTCGTCAGGCTAGTATTCTATAGCGATATAGCGAGGGAAATAACTAGGGAGATATTTAATAAAAAGATAAGCAGAGATATAGGTAAAAGGAAAACAGTATATTTCGACATCTATGATCAAATTTTAGGAATGTTCTTCTTCTACGATAAGACAGCGAAGAAACACTGCAGTAGAAAATGTGAAATTAATGAACTAAAAGATGAATATATAAAGAAAATTGTAGATAAGATCGCGGAGTTTCCAAGAATAATTCATAAGTCAGATTTAGAGAAAATGTTACTTACAATTGCTGAAACGCTTGACAAGGAGAGCTTGCCACGACTAAGTATAAGTAAACATATACTAAAAGAATTTCGGGAGAAATATAAAATCGATATACCAATTGAGAACTACTGGTCTGCGTGTAGTGAGATCTTGCATAATCAATCCCCTCTTCCATTCTTCTCACTACTAGAAGTAAAGGCATTTAAACACTTCCTAAGGCTATATGTTAGACGCTTCTTATCACTCATCAAGGTCATACCATCAATTATTGAAATTACTACAGAAAGAAGTTTTGAAGCCCCTGTTATAGAGCTTGAAAAATCTTCAACAATCGCCGAAGAAGTGATGGGAGAAGAAGTGGTACAAGGATTCTCCATAATAAAACAAAAACGTAGTAGAATTAATAGGAGGCTATTACTTCGAATTCTTAATTATGAGATGGAGGAAGAGATAAGGGTAGTTTTAAAATCTCTAATAAGTGAGCTAATAAGCGATGAAGACGTTATTGAAGAGAGAAAGCTGATTAAAAAGCTATATTTTGATCTCTTAACTCTAGCCTCTCTATTCCATCTTCTCTCCCCTCCTCTAAGACGTATCTACTCTGGAGAATTCGGGATCGATGATGTGGACTATCTCATCACAAAGATTCAGCCCCTTTCATATCATATTGATCTTAAAAGTGAGTTTTATACAACACTCCAAATGCTTGGGGAGAAGATTATACCTAAACTCGAACAAATTTTCCCACCATTTTCTATCTTGGATCAAGAAGTGAAAAGAGCCGTTACCTTCTACCTTCTAGCTCTAGAATTGCCTAGGCTTCTTGCCTTATAGATAGTTTTAAATAAGTCGGCTCTTTTCACTTTCGCCTTCACTTATATCCCTGAAAGAGTTCAATGAATATCTAAACATTATCTGGAGGGATTAACCCAATCAGTTTTTATAATATAATAAGGTGTGGATATGTTTAAACATGGTGTTAAGATATTATGCTGGCTGTGTTTTGTTTAATAAGTTCCCCTATTGTGTGAATAAAGATCTATCTATACTTTTTGTTATTGCTCCTAGCTTCTTCTTAAGTCTCTGCTAGTTAAGTTAGTGTTTATGATAAGGATGAGATGTAAAGCTTCGCTATGGTTTTGAAGGCTTGTAATAAAATGTTATAGGAGCTTGCTGTCTAGCATTTTAATATATTCTCTGCTTATATTAAAGATCTTTTTAAAGCTCTCCCCTCATTCATAGCTTTATTTAGTATCGATATACCTTAGTGTATCAGCTATAAGCTTGATCATATAGGCTGTTAATCCCATGAGCGACTCGACTTGATATAGTGTTGGTGCTGGCTTAGGTGCTAGATGGGGTTGCGTGGGTGTGGGGCCTCTTGTTGCAATATTCTTAATGTTAACAAAGATCTCCTTTATAAGCCTAGCCATCTCTTCATTACCTTGGAAGAGCTCTACAAGCTTATCATCAACCAGGGTACACCCCCTATCCTGTGTTTCACTAGCTATACCTAGGGGCTTTAATGCCTCGCAAACCTCTATGAGGGCATTTCTAAGGGCTGTTAGTGGTGGGCCTATATCGAGTGTCTCGTATATGGCTTCTCTGGCCTTCTTCAATGATTCTATAGCGTTGCTGAAATGCTGTAGAGCCTCATCTGAGATTAAAGGGGGCTTGGGTATTGGAAGCTCCAATAATATGTAACTTCCTAACCCTAGTACTGGTAGGAAATCTTTGATCCATCTAGGACCCTCGATCGTAATCTGTGTTTCAAATTCACTACTCTCTACACTTAATAAATGTTCCCCAGCTTTCAGCATCACTGCATCGGCCGGGAGTCCAAGTCTCGAAGAAGAACCCTCTCCAACTCTATATATATAGTCCTTGTGGTAAACCCTGCTGAAGAGCTTTAAAAACCTTAGCTTAAGCTTTAACTCTACTTTCTGATATTTGTTCGCTTTTCTTCTCTCTTCGATATAGTTGATCGATTTAGCGTCTAAGAACGCTCTATACTTGAGATTCAAAATAAGCTGGATGTAGTCTTGATATTTTTCAAAAAGATCCACTATTATAGTAGGAGCTGCGATAGATCCTTTGCTTGTGAAGGTAGTTGTCTCGAGAATAGCTTGGGCTAATATCTTCCCGTCATCTGAATATAGTCTACCATCTATAGGTATGTAGATCTCTGCACCCGTGATTATTCCCTCAATTTGTATATCGAACATGAGACAAGGTACTATAGTATCTCTACAGACATCCACAACATAGGTAATCTTAGGAGCTGGTTGTCCCAAGTTAACCACCTAGCTAGCTCCTAATTAATTTTAATTCATAATGCTTTATTTAGTCATTAATTTCAATGATAGGATAAGGGGGTTGGTCTAGCTATGAACCATTAATCTATGCGGTGATTAAGTTTAAATAGACCTAATGTGTGATGTGTAGAGTATGGATTCTAATTGAATATTGTGATGGAGACTTAGTAAGGCTTGTATAGCTATTTTAAAATGTATTTGAAATATATTTGGGGATGCTGTGCTGGGGTTGATGCCTACATGGATTTTTGATATTTTTAAGGGGTGCCATGGAGGTATGGGAGAGGGTATGCTTATATTGCTGAGTGATGATATTGCTGATCTAGGGGTTATATGGTCTTGTGATACTATATTTATGGGGCTAGGAAGGGGTGTTATGGGTTCTTGATGGTGATCTTGCTATGGGTGAGATTTCGCTGACCAAGATAATTGATCTTGTTAATGTGCTTAGGCAGAAGATCGAGAGGTATAGGGTTGAGCTATCCTCTAATGAGATGCTTACCCGCTACGTCCTTATAGATCCGTTTTTGAGGGCTCTTGGCTGGGATTTAGATGATCCGGAGCAAGTGGTTCCTGAGCCCCGTGTTGAGGGTGAGAGGCCTGACTATGCTCTTAAGATCGCTGGGAAGATAGTTGCCTTCATAGAGGCCAAGCCTCTCGGTGGGATAACGGATGAGGCTGTGAAGGAGAAGCTGAAGTATTCATTCGATGCGGGGGTTAGATATACTATAATCACCGATGGTGACACGTGGATCGTCTTTGACGCCTTTAAGCAGGTTCCTTGGAAGGAGAAGAAGATCTCTGAGTGGAGCATCACAGGTGAAAAACCCTCAGATATAGCGATTAAATCCCTAATCATAGCCAACATAGCAAGCTTCGGAGAGAAAATCCAAGGACCAGCAATAGCTCCAGAGACCTCTAAGCCCCCTCCAAGCCCTATGCAAGGCGGGTATAGCGTGGAGAAGGTTATGGGACCATTAACCAAGCCTCTAGCTAAACAATTAGTGCTTAAGATACTAGCTAGTGCGAGAAAACCCCTCGGAAGGAAAGAGATCGTTGAGGAAGTCAGTAAAATGATTGAGCTAACACCTCAAGATCTTGAGAGAACCAAGTGGGGCTTGGCTAGATGGGAAGCAGAGGTAAGGTGGGCAGTAACCGAATTAAAAGGGGAGGGGCTGATCAAGAGTATAGCCAGGAACCAATGGATCATAACGGAGAAGGGGCTTGAAAAATTGAAAAAAGAAGAAGTATAGGGAGCAAATAGCCCAGTACTTCAAAGAATAAGATTAGCCTCAATAGCTCTGGTGAGGGATTCGTTTCGGAGAGAGTCATTAATATTTTATTTATAGTTACAGGAAGCTGCAAGCCAAATCTTCGGGAGAGGATGAGGGTTTTAACAGAACACCATTAAACAAACATTAGACTTACAGCTGGAAAGCCTCGCTTTCAGGATGAGGAGCGGTAATACCTTTATCCATGGGTTTGGGTTTCTGTAGGAGGGTTGCTCTTGGATGTGGGGTTTGTTTATATGTGAGTATCAACCTTGTAGGGCTTGGAATAGATTTATTAATCCTATGATATGTATTATGTTCTGGATGGTGTGTCTTAGTTGTTATCTGATATTATACTCTATATAGTTTCCCGCTTCCCAAGGGGTGTTGGGCGTACGCGTTTGATGAAGCTTCTATTCTTGGTTGATGCTATATCTTCTAAGGAGCTTGGGCACAGGGTTACTGGGGTTGAGTGGAAGCGATGGCTCTTCGGCCCCTTCTCGAGGGAGGTTCTCGATGCTCTCGATACTCTGGTTAGATCGGAACGTCTATATGTTGATGCCGGGCCCGAGGTGAGGTATATAGCCTTGGGCGAGCCACCATCTCTTCCCGAGGATGTGAGGGGAGTTGTAGATAAGGTGGTTAGGGAGTATGGTTTCATGCCTTTGAAGATGCTTCTTACAAGGGTATATGAGGAGTATAGCATAGAGAGCCTAGGCATGGGTGAGAAGATAGCATTTGACTGGTATGGAGAGATCTTCGAGCTTGCTAGGAGCGTGGATAAGGATCGAGATAGCGTTATCGAGCTAGTGGGCAGGCTATATGATGAGTATAGAGAAGCATTCGAAATGCTACCAAAGGAGATGCTAGCCCTCTACGCCATAGCTGTAAGGCATCTCTCAACATATGATGTCAAACATCTCAACAGGCTAACAAAGGATCTACTAGATCTACTGGAGGAGATGAATAAATACACATCATCGAGAGAACCGCTACCAACAGATATCAAGAATAGGGCAAAGAATCTATATACCGAGATCCTCAACATAGCAGCAGAGGCTATTAGGGGCTAGCAATGCTTGAATACCATATACCTCGACTCATATTACTTTTATTCCCCCAAAACACGTGTCTACAGACTTAAACAGAAACTACCCGAAAGACTTCAAAGCTATAAACTCTTATACATGGGATTTTCGAGTCATAAGTATTTTTTACATCAGCTTATACGAACATTGTACAGTAGTGAAATAACTAGTATTCCTCATCTCTACCGTGAATACGAAGAGCCTAAACCCAGTAGGTTTATTCAGGGGCTTTTAAATGTTACGAGGAGAGTGTTATCAGGAAGATCCCGGAGCATGTATATAAGCCTAGAGAGGCTTATAGAGATCTCTAACGATGAGGAGAAAGCCTCTCTGATGGACTTTATCATCTTCTTTCTTAGATACCCAAATGCTGAGGATGTGATACAAAGAGAGGGATGTGATCCTAGTCCTCGAATATCGTTAGATCGTAATGTAGCATTAGCTCTATATGATATGGTTACAAAGATCGACAAAGTCATTGAGCTTATTAAAAAGCATGTCGATCTCTATAAGATATATGAGAGGTATATGCTATGTTTAACCAGTAGAATCCTCGGCTTAAAATTCCCCAGAGACATTATCCAGCCTAGCATACCTGAGCCTAGTATCGATTATACATGTATAGAGTGTCAAGACATATGTGAAGGCAAGCATATAGACGATGTTAAAAGAGCTAATACGATATTATCATATGCAAAGAATAACCCTACAATTAAAATATACATAGCAACAATAGCTACCATAAAGACAAGGCCTCTGCAGGAGTGCTTTACATGCCTAGTAGAATGTTATGCACAAAGGGTGAGCAGCATAGTCATGCTAAAATAGATCACATCTCTTGAGGATATACATCACACACGACAGCCTAACGGAGATTTTCCAAGCTCAGCGTCTAGTTTCCTATAATATTTATGGATCGAGATAATACCTACCAATAGCTGGGAAGTAAGGAAGCCATAGTCTAGGTAACTCTCAACCCATGGCTAAATGATTATGAAGCTTATACACGATGCATGTTTAGAAGATTCCTCAACATTTCTCTACTACTGTTGTTAATATATCTCGAGCCCTTATTATCTCACAAAGCCTATAATGTATATAAGGGTGTCTCTCACTTCTTATCACTATGGTTATAGTTGTAGGATCCTCCTGCTCAATCGCCTCCATAAACCCTTTAAAATCTTTGAGGCCATCCATATAAGGCTTAATAGCTATACTTGAAATTGATATTGGCGGTCTACGCTTTTCTTCTAGTTCTTTAAGGATTTTACGCACCTTCTTAGCATAACCATATGGTATGCATACCTGTGTTAGATCTGGGATAAGCTTGTGTTTTACATATAAGGCATATATACCATATTCATAGAAGCTCGAGCATCATCTCTTCACCATTTTAATGTGCCATTCGCAAACTATTTATAGTTTAATGTTATAGAGTGCATTATGATTTATTCAATATGTACTCACGTTGTTCGAGCAGAGCTTCTTAACTTACCTTATATATTTGCATTTACCTCTTAACTTGGATTCAAGTAGTATCTCATCTACTCTCCTTATACAAGAATCTACCATACTCAGCACCTCTGCCTGAAGGCCTCTTAATTCTTCGGCCTCACTAGTTCTATAGAACTTCTCGCCAAGATACAATACTTCTTTCTTTTTTTCTCTGATATGTGTATATAGGTTAGGCCAGATACCTTTATCCACTCCTAAGGAGAGATAGAAAATTGCGCGAAAAGTTATGGATCTTACATCATCTATAGCGGATCCCTCGTAATGTTCCTTAAGGCGTCTATACTCAGGATCGATCCAGATAGCTTCAGAAAGCCTCTTAATAAGTTGAAGAAATTTAGAGTATTTCACCGGAATATTCTTCTCAAGCTCTTTTAGAGCTTCAACCAAGTCCTTATAATGATTTGATAAATCATCATAGAGAAGTGGGTTCACTCCAGGCCTATTTCTAAATGAAAAATTTTCCCACCACTTTATCTCAGAGCCGAGCGCCTCATCTATTTGTTGCGGGCTCATTATGGTCTCGTTTTCCCTAAAAACAAAATATCCTCCTAAC
>JAWAXC010000010.1 GCA_038897115.1 Sulfolobales archaeon
ACCCCTTCTCATAGCTTTGACAATAGCTATTGCGAGGGTTAGGAATATATATAGGGGGGCTATCTACATATCTATCGCATCTATAGCCCTACTAGCTTTAACAGCCCTTACCGGGAGGGCTATTCTCTTTGCGCTTGGGGGATATATTGAGCAGCCGTATGCATCACTAATATATTCCATTAACAATTTACTTGCAACGCTTACAATAGGATCTGTGGGGGTCTTAGTTGGGATCCTATCTAGGGGTTGGAGGGAGAGGTATGGGGGTGAGAAGAGGTTTGCAATGATCATTCATAGGGGCGCATCTGCATGGGGGCTTATAGCATCTTTCCTCGGCGCATATATGCTTGGATATACCAAGACAACGCAGAACCCCATACCAGGATCCCTCTTCTCGCTTTCAATCACCTCCCACATAGATTTGATCCTAAAGATCCATGTGCTCTCAGGAGCAATAGCGATAGCCCTAACACTTACAGCTTTCGCTATTAGAAGAAGCAGAGATGTCTGGGCATATATGGCATTAGCAGCATCAATAGCCCAGCCCCTCCTAGGCCTGCTACTCCTCTACAGAGCCTCCCACTATGCCTGGGCCCCAGGGATTTTCCTCCCATTACATCTCATATCAGCACAGCTTATTGTAATAGGTAATGGTGTGTCCTATATGTTACACCTGCTTCGCCCTAGAAGTGAGGGGCTTATAAGTGCTCGCGTGTAAGATGGCTTGGTAGTAGCATGAGGTGGCTAGTCCCACCCCTTATATCCTCTATAGTAGCTATAATAGTGCTATTCATATCATGGGAGTTCATGGGTATAGCTGTGCTAGGGGATATTCTAAAAGACCAGAGATCCCTTGTAGCCCTCTTCGCCTCTATATTCATCCCAATAGCCTCGTATAGCTATCTAACCCATCACCAGCTTGAGGAGAGATATAGAAAAGCATCGGAGGAGATTAGAAGGTTAAGAAATCTTGTTGATGCTTATCAGGTTGTTCTTAATAGTATAAATAAAGATCTTGGTGAGCTTAAAAGAGAACTCGAGAGCCGCCATATGCCAGCTCTAAGCAGAAGTATTGCAAACCTCGAGAGAAGGGTTGCAGCATCTGAGAAGCTTATATCAACATTGATAGAGCTTATATCATCCCAGGGCGAGAAAACACAGAAAGGCTAGTGATAGCTTTATAGAGGCTTTAACATTTCTTTTCAATTAACATGGCTATAAACGAGATCCAAATAGATCCCTGTAAAACTAGGAATCACTAATCCATATCTAAGCTTCTCTCAAATGTGATTAGATCAGTAGCTAGATAAATACTCTATTAATAATCACTATGATTATAGCTGCTAACCTCTAATCTAGAGGTGTTGAGAGCCCTAGGAGGCTTCCTGCTATATTGAATAGAGATACGATGAATAGCTATAAATGATATTAAGGCTCATCCATAAAGGTATATTTGGTGATTTAGTTGAGAGCCCTCATGTTTGATAGAAATGGGCTTGAGAATCTAAAGCTAGTAGATGTTGAACCCCCCAAGCCTGGGCCACACGATGTTCTTATAAGGGTTAGGGCTGCGAGTGTTAATCCCGTGGACTACTTTACCGTTGTTGGTATAAGGAATGTTAAGCCTATCCCCCATATACCTGGTGTGGAGTTTGCTGGTGTAGTAGAGGCTGTGGGAGATCATATATCTGATCTAAAGCCTGGGGATAGGGTTGCAATATATAGCAGGGTATTCGATGGCTCATGTGATATGTGCCTCTCGGGTCAGGAGATGCTATGTAGATCAGGGGGGTTAATAGGGATAATAACAAATGGGGGTTATGCCGAATATGCTGTTGTACCTGCCAAGAATGTGTTTAAGATCAGCGATAGGGTTGATTGGGAGCTCGCTGCAAGTCTATCTGTTGGAGCCTTGACAGCGTATCACGCCCTTAGACTAGCCGGTGTCTCGCCTGGCGAGTTGGTAGTCGTTGTTGGGGCCTCTGGCAACACAGGGATCTTTGCTGTTCAGCTTGCAAAGATGATGGGGGCTAAGGTGGTTGCTATCGCTAGGAAGCAATGGCTGAGAGACCTAGGTGCTGATGAGGTGGTGGATATGGGTAGAGCTAGAGAGGTTGTGGAGAAAATCTCTGGGGGCTCTATGGCGGATGTTATTATAGATCCCCTAGGATCTGAGACGATGTCTAAGAGCATAGGGCTTCTAGGTGTTAACGGGAGGATAGTGACCTTTGGAGCCCTTACAGGGGATGAGCTAAAGATCTCTGTTAGAGAGCTCTACTCAAAGCAGATCAGGATAATAGGCTCGACGGGAGGGACGAGAAGGGAGATGCTGGATGTGGTTAGAATGGCTAACGAGGGGAAGCTTAGAATCAAGATCTGGAGGAGATATAGCTTAGAACAAGGTGTAGAAGCACTATCAAACCTATTCTCAAAAGAAAGAGACGGGAAGATAATGATAATACCATAGAAAGGGTCTCTACATAGCTATCTCTCCTGAAAAGCTCCTAAGATCTTTTAACTGTACTGGAAAATGGTTTCTCAGGTAAATTTCTTCAAAGATATTCAGGATCTTTGAAAATGTCTATGCTATAAGCCACCCATAGTTGAATCACAGCCCTTTTAAGCTAGAGGAGGTCAGATATCTCATCATGTGGGGATCAGCTATAGGATTCCTCTAACTATATATACCCGCTGTATTGTTAATATCTAGGCTAGGGAAATGGTGAAGCTGGGGGATCCCTCTGAGTATAGGCTTAGATATTTTCTAGATAATGGCTTTAGAAGAGCTATATGTAGATCATGTGGGACGCCATTTTGGAGCAGGGGTTCCCACGAGATATGTAATGACATACCCTGCTCTGAGTATAGGTTCTTCGATATACCTATTAAGATGAGGAACCTCAGCTATGAGGATGTTCTAAGGACTTTTCTAAGCTTCTTCGAGAAGGAGGGGCATGCTGTTATAGAGCCTGCGCCTGTTGTTGCTAGGTGGAGAGAGGATCTATATCTAACCATAGCATCTATTGTGGTCTTCCAACCCCACGTGACATCCGGTAGAGTCCCGCCCCCAGCTAATCCACTTGTAATCGCCCAGCCATGTATAAGGTTAGAGGATATAGATAACGTTGGTAAGACCTTTGGAAGGCATATGACTAACTTCACGATGGGGGGTCACCATGCCTTCAACTATAGAGATAAATATCTATATTGGAAGGATGAGACTGTCGAGTATGCTAGGAGGTTCTTCGTAGATCTAATGGGGGTGCCGGATGAAGAGCTCACATTTAAGGAGAGCTGGTGGGAGGGTGGCGGAAATGCTGGGCCCAGTGTCGAGGTTACTATAGGGGGCTTGGAAGTGGCTACCCTGGTTTTCATGCAGTACGAGGTCAGAGACGACGGCTCCCTTGTGGAGCTTCCTCTAAAGATAGTGGACACGGGATATGGTATTGAGAGGATCGCCTGGCTATCCCAGAAGGCACCCACAGCTTTTCACGCTGTCTATGGCTCAGATCTTGTTTCAAGGTTCCACAACCTTCTAGGGGTTCCCGAGCCCCCAAGGGATCTTCTGGAGCTCGCATCTAGAAAGGCTGGGAAGATAGATCCAGAGGATCCCAGTTCAATGAATAGGTTCTTCGAGGAGGTTGCAAGGGAATCCGGGTATAGGGTATCTGATGTCTCTACCATGCTTTGGGGGGCTATTAATGTCTACTCTATAATAGATCATACAAAGACCATAGCCCTCATGCTCGGCGATGGGATTGTTCCCTCTAACAGTGGTGAGGGATATCTAGCAAGGCTTGTGATTAGAAGAACACTGAGGAATCTGAGGAGGCTTGGGAGCGATGTTACTCTAGAGAAGCTCGTAGATCTTCAGGTTGGGAGGTGGGGAGCCATATATCCTAGGCTATCTAGATCCAGATCATATATATTAGAGGCCTCTAGGCTTGAGGAGGAGAGGTATAGAGAGACAATTAAAAGGGCTCCATCAATTGTTAGCAGGTATTTAAAAGGGGGTATAACGCTAGAGGATCTTGTTGAGATCTATGATAGCCATGGCATCCCGCCTGAGATTGTTGAGGATGAGCTGAGGAGAAGAAATATAGAGGTTAGCATCCCCCATAACTTCTACTCAGTAGTAGCATCGAGGCATTCGAGAGCACCGATTAAGGTTGCTGAGAAGATAGATAGGGAGATCGTTGAGTGGGCTTCCCAGTTTAAGCCCACGAAGAGGCTATTCCATGAAGATCCCTACCTCAGGAGCTTTAGATCTAGGGTTATAGGGGTTAGAGGAGATCTCTTGGTATTGGAATCAACATGCTTCTACCCAACAGGTGGTGGGCAGAGAAACGATACAGGTAGAATATCTATAGATGGTTTCGAGGCTAGGGTTATAGATGTGTTTAAAGTAGGGGATGTGATTATTCATAGACTTGATAAGCCCGTTCCAAGCGATCTCGCGGGCTCCGAGGCATATGGATATATAGACTGGGAGAGGAGGTATAGGATAATGAGGCATCATACAGCAACACATGTTCTCCTAGGAGCCCTCAGAAGAATCTATGGAGAGCATATCTGGCAAGCTGGAGCCGAGAAGAGTGAGGAGAAGGGTAGGCTTGATGTAACACACCACACGGCAATATCTCGGGCAGATATTGCTAAGATCGAGGAGCTTGTGAACAGGGTTATAGATGAGAGGAGGCCTGTGAGGGTTAGATATATGGAGAGATATGATGCCGAGAAGAGCTATGGATACTCGATATACCAGGGAGGTGTTCCACAGGAGAGGGTTTTAAGGATCGTAGAGGTCGAGGATTGGGATGCTGAGGCATGCTTTGGAACCCATCTACTGAATACGGGTGAGATAGGTGGCTTCAAGATCATCAATGTTGATAGGATAGCAGATGGTGTAGTGAGATTCGAATATGTAGCTGGCACAAGAGCCTCGGAGCATGCCTCACTCTATGAAGGGATGTTAGAGGAGATCGCTGATATCGTTGGTGGGAGAGTCGATAGGGATCTAGTTAAAAGGGTTAGATCTCTAGCCTCTAGCCTCGAGAGGGCTGAAAATATTCTTTCAAAGTATAGGGCTAGCTGGGTCTCAAGCAAAGTCTCCGAGGCTCTTGAGAAGGCTGAGGATATAGATGGGGTGAGGCTATATATCATAGTGGATCCCCCTGAGATTGAAGGTGCTAGGGACGTCCTTAAGATCCTCGGTGAGAGGGGGGGATTTGTAGCAGCTCTAACAGCTAGATCTCAGGGCGAGAATCTACTAGAGATCTCCGTCTCGAGAAACCTCTCACAGAGGATCCCTGCAAATATGCTCATCAAAAACATAGCCCAGGAGCTAGGGGGGAGGGGAGGGGGTAGCGAGACACATGCATCTGCTAAGGTGTTAGGAGATATAGATTCTATTGTAAGGGTTCTAAGGGATGTTATTAGGAGGATGTATAGGGGATAGCTCTAGAATTATAGAGGCTGCTAGAGACTATAAATATCTCCTCAACAGGGGCTACCCAGCAAGCTCCTCCCTAGATATGGTGGTCTCTAGATATCAGATGTCTAGAATCGAGAGATCTCTGCTTCTCAGATGTGTCCATAGGGATGAGTATGTAGCTAAGGTGCTTAGATCTATTGTGCCGAGGGAAGCAGTATCGGGGTCAAACCTACTCATAGATCTTCTAAACGTCTCTACAACATTAATAGCATTTCTAGAGGGTGGGTGTCTATATAGATGTGATGATGGGATTATAAGGGATCTAGGGGGCTCTAGATATTGGAGGGGGAAGAGGGAAAGGGCTTTAGAAGCAGTTAATCTAATAAGAGATCATCTGATCGCTGTAAAGCCTATTAAAATCTATCTAGTGCTAGATAGACTCGCACCGATGAGCGGTGAGATATTAAAACATGCAGAGGAGATCTTTAGAAGCTCTGGTTTCAAGGTAGAGGGGATACTAGCTGATAGAGCTGATAGGGAGATTATAGAGCTGAGTAAAACTATAGAGGGCTCGATGGGGGTTGTAGCGACAAGTGATTCCCTTATCCTCGAGAAAGTAGATCGGATATATGATCTAGCAGGTGAGATTATAACATCCATAGATCCTAGCAGGGTCGATAAATCTATATATGCAGAGCTCTCACAAAGCATTGATTATAGAGCCTAGGGTCTTTTCATATAATCTAGTGCTGAAGCTATCCAATAACCCTTCTGAGGATCTTAAGTAGCTCATCTGAATCCCTTGCAATAGCTATTCTATCCAGGGACAGGCCATGCTCTCTAGCTTCTCTGAGGGGCTCTTCATCACCTTGTTCATTATAGAGAATAGGGGTGCCTACCTCTCGAAATGCTGAGAAATCCCAGATTGAGTCTCCTATGTAGATGGTATCCTTCTGATCAATACCCATGATCCTTGAGATCTTCCTAACAACATAGCCCTTCTTAAGAGGCTCAACCACTGGTATGCCTCCTGGTATTAAGGCTTCTTCCTCGTCGAATACCAATATGTTTGAATATACATATCTAATTCCGAGGCGTCTTGCAACTAGCGATGCAAGTATATTTATACCACCACTCACTATGGCGATCTGCGTCTTATTCTTCATCGCCAGATCTGCTATTTCATATGAATGCCTATAGATCTCTACCTTGGAGAAGGCCTCCTCAAGATCCCTTCTATATATAGGCCTACCAGCTCTTCTAAGTAGATGCTCTATATCAGCTTTCATCCACTCTTGATAGCTTATCCTCCCCTCTCTATATAGGTTGAAATACCTCTCAAAGATACCCTCTTGGGAGGATCCGAAGTAGCTATGCATATACCCCCAGGAGCTCTTTATCCTCACCAGTACACCATCTAGATCTAGAAGTAATAGCTTTCTCAACACTATCATTGATTAATTAGGCCACCGAGATATTAAAAGTAGTGGGCCCTATGATCATAAGGAGCGTAACCCTCCATATAGATGGTGTGGATAGCCTATCGAGAGGGGCTAGGGTTCTCGCCAGCCTATCTAAGGCAATAGCTGGGAGGGGGTATAATGTGTGGAGTAGAAGGATCTCCTTACCACCGGTTGAGGATAATAAGGAGCTTCTAGAGATCTGCAGAGCTATAGCAGATCTTAGGAGAGAGCTTGAGGGGCTATATATAGCTGCTTTCAACTTCAGAGCATCTTCAGAGATCTCTATACAAGATCTCATTAAATGTATGAGGGGTATTAACACATCGTTCTCATCTATGCTGGTGAAGGGGGAGGATGATCTTGAGGAGGGTTTTAGAAAGCTCTTAGATTTCTATAGATCCTCCGAGATAGATCTGCATACGAGATTTGCCACAATATATGGCTCGTGGATCCTAACACCATATTTCCCAGCATCAGCTAGCATAGCAAGTGAGACCGTCTTCACGGTAGCCCTGAGATATGCTAGGGATTTCAGGGACTCTCTATCAAGGGGATCTCTGGAATTGTTGGGAGAAGCGATAGAGAACCTAGATAGAGATCTCGAGGAAGTCTCAGGCGATGTTGGGGTAGGGTATAAGGGTATAGATCTCTCCCTCTCCCCGTGGATGGAGGAGAGTGTTGGTGCTGTGATAGAGGATCTATCTGGTGCTGAGATCCCGATGCCCGGCACTATAGCGGCTATTAGAAGGATTAATAGGATTATATCTAGGGATCTAGCTAGAAGGGCTAGATCAACGGGGTTTGGAGAGGTAATGCTCCCAGTTGAGGAGGACAATACTCTGAAGGAGAGGGCTAGACTGGGCAGGATATCCCTGAAGGATCTCATAGGATATGCTGCATTCTGTGTTGCAGGGGTTGATATGGCTGTGATCCCTAGGTCGAAGGTTCTATCTGGTAGAATGATATATAATATAATGGAGGATCTATTGCAGATATATCAATATAAGCAGAGACCAATAGGTATGAGGATCATTATTGCCGATGGCTCCCCAGGGATGGCTATAAATCTTGGAAGATTCGGTGTTGCAAGCATTATAGATATATAGAAATAATAGCTCCAGATCGGATTATCTGTGTTGACGGCTCCCTGCCCTATAGGTGTGAGGGTTCTACATCCACTAGGGCGCCCCTCATGACTTGGGCACCCCTCACAGAGGCGGCATCATCGCCTCACGGCTCAGGGCCCGCCGTCAGCTGCTGGCATGGTGTGGCTCCTAGCCTGCTAGGCTCGCCACACCCATAACTTCTCCCAGCCTACCACTATGGCACTAAGCTTATAAGCTCTCTGCTCTTCTATAATCAACAAACTCCCCGCCTTAAAAGGCGAGGCTTCTAATCTAGAACGGTGATTAAATGGATAGCCAGAGAAGGGATTTCGATGGCAGGTTATGCCTTGTAACAGGTGGGAGTGGTGGGATAGGCGAGGCCCTCGTAGAGATCCTTGTTAAAAGGGGGTGTGCAACCCTCTTCACATATGCAACCAACCAAGAGAGGGCTAGGAGGATTGTGGAGAGGCTTAGGGGCGTAGGCTATGTAGAGGCGTTCAAGGTAGATGTATCTAGCTATGAAGAGGTTCGCAGCCTGGCTGGATATATTGAGGAGAAGCTGGGTCGTCTAGATCATCTAGCGATTCTCCACGGGCTCTCAAGAGGAGATCTTTGGAAGGCCTCCTGGGATTCGCTGGAGCTTGATGACTATATAGAGGTCTTCAAAGTAGATTTCGGAGGATTCTTCAATGTGGTGAAGGCTTTCAAGGATCTCATGATGAGATCGAGATCACCCTCCATAGTAGCAGTCTCATCAACACCAGCCCTAGTAGGCGATACACAAGGGATACCCTATCTAGTTGCTAAAGCAGCGGTCCTGGCCTTAGCAAGATCTCTCTCATATATATTAGCACCCCATATAAGGGTTAACATCGTAGCCCTGGGATCTATAGAGACGAGGTGGCTAGAATGGCTAGGTGGCGAGGAGATATCAGAAATCATAAGATCAATACCCCTTAGAAGGATTGGAAAGCCTGAGGAGGCTGCGAAGGCAATAGCGTTTCTACTAAGTGATGAAGCATCATATATAACAGGTCAAACCCTCATAGTAGATGGCGGCGAAATAATTAGATAGAGGTTCTGGTTTCATCGGGCTTCAAACCCTCTGCCTTGTCACCTCCTACCTTTGGCTGCTGTTTTTGTTTTATGTTGGTTTATGTTTGTTGATAGTATTCTTGGGTGGTGCTTATGATCTTTTCTGCTATAAATAGGTATTGAGGCTGACACTATAAACTCGATGAGCAATGTGAGAGGGAGGAAGCTTCCCAAGGAAGCTCTCCATGTCCCCGAGGGGAGGCTAGCTCTCATAGGCGGCATGGGGAGCCAGATAGAGGGTATGGGGGCAAGCGGGGATACCAAACAACATGAACCGCAATGAAGACCTGACCCCTCATCCTCCGTGCCTTCCTTTGAGAGCCTGTCTCCCTGCAACTGCTTATGGGGGGTTCATAGTGGGCTCTTCAAAACTAATAGATATTAAAGGGAGGCTTCAAAGCTTCACTATTTTCAAGAATGCCATTAACAGATATAAAATATAAAAACAGCAACCAGCGGGCTATCTTCTTACGAGTACTCTCATTGTTGCTGCTGTTGCTGCTACCGCGATTACTACTATGGCTATTGCCAGCTCTATTGGCACTCCCTGTGCTCTCTCAACATGGGTTAGTGTTACCGTTGTTGGCTGGGGCTGTGTGATAATCACAGGCACAGTCTTAGTAGAAGTAATTGTAACAGTCGATACCCTATAGACCGTCTCTGTATAGGTCTCCCTATAGGTCGCTGTATAAGCTTCTGTAACACTCTTAACAGGTCTGACCTCGATTTCCTTACCGAATATATATTTTAGAGGCTTCGAATAAGCCACAGCAACTAGAAGCATGTTCTCAGATATTGTTACTGTAAAAGAGCCATTCCTACTCATAATATATGTTGGAGCCCACCATCTCTCTGTGTAGAAGATAAATAGGACATAAACCATGTCGGGGTATTTTGGCTGCATATCTATTGATAGCTGCCTGCCTAAAGCAGGTATAGGCGGATCTATCTTAACATCCATCTCCTGAAGAAGCGATGTAGCTGGTTGTGAAAGCCTCGGCTCCACTATGATGGTTACATTAGAGGGATATATATAAGGGGGGTTTATATAGTATGATGTGTCTCCCCAAAAGTTATACTTAAGATCAAAGAAAGCCCCATTACCAACACTAAGCACAACTATAGCGTTTTTACCTGGTATTATTTTTGGGAGAGGATTTAGATTGTAGAACGTGTTATAGTTGGCAATAAAGGTAACCCTATCCCTAACTATATTCATAAACCAATGCACGAGTATACCTCGACCATTTATAATAATGCTATTTGTTATAGCAACATCTGTGTCGTAAACATAGAACATAGTTATTGCTAGGGTGATGGCATTATTGATCACTATGTAAGATCTATTTGCTATAAAGGGGGCGCTTATCCCTAGAAGAGCTGTGACATTATCGATAAATAGTCTGCACCTTTCTATATATACGTTAGATGAAAATCCGTATATCAAGTAAGCGTTTCTAATAGTTATCTCTGAGTCTTTGAAGAATATATACTCATTAGGGACTATTTGGATTTTAGAACCCCCTACATAGGTTGTGGTTGTGTTAATTACTGTCTGGTTAAGCCATATTGCGTCTAATTTTGCTCCATCTATGAGTATCTTTGATGATATTGATTTTGATATAACCACACTTGATCCACTTATATTCACAATATTCACAGCACTGTTATCAGATGATATGTTGAGAGTTTTCTCTGTTATGGTGTTCGCTATGTAGATCTCTGATCCGCTTTTAACATCTACGTTGAACGCCTCAGACGCATTGAGCACCACGGGCTCTCTCTGGCTCCCCATTGCTATTAGCTTTCCTGAGACCGCTATGCCCCCACTCTCTATGATAACCACTACTCCTGGCTCTATGGTTAGAGACCCTATCACAGATATGTATCCTCTGATAATGTATGGGCTACCGCTCTTGCTCCACGTGACATTCCCAACAATATCGTGATCAACAATGGTTCCACTACTAACAATTCTAGAGGGTTGCACTGTGAAGAGGCTTAGAGCAAAAATGACAGCCAATAGCAGGGATAGCCTAGAAACCACCATATGAAACGCCAATATATAATCCACCATGGATATTTAAGCAAACATATAATCCATTTCCTACTTTTAGAGGCGTTAGCTATATCCTGAACCTCTCTCCACTCTTAAGGGGCGGGGAGGAGGTTAGTTGTAAATATGTCCTTAGCTAGAAATAGGTCTGGGGATTAAAATAGGTGTAGAGCTTGTGGAGAGATCCCTTGGTGCTAGGCGTGAGAATGAGAGGATTAATGCTGTGGTTACGTGGAATGAGAAGGCTCTAGATGATGCTAGGGATGCTGAGAAAAGGGGGTTAGATGTGTTCCCCATAGGTGTTAAGGATAATATAATGACCAAGGGTATCAGGACTACCCTTGGATCTAGAGTATTTGCTGATTATATCCCGGGGGAGGATGCTGAGTGTGTTAAGAGGCTTAAGAGAGGGGGTGGCGTTGTTATAGGTAAGACCAATACGCATGAGCTGGCATCTGGGATAACAACTACCTCATCTATCTTCGGCCCTACCAGAAATCCGCATGATCTCTCGAGAATTGCTGGTGGGAGTAGCGGGGGTTCTGCTGCGGCTGTCGCAGCCGGTATAGTCCCCGTTGCTCTTGGAAGCGATACAGCGGGATCTGTTAGGATCCCTGCATCGCTATGCGGGGTATATGGCTTTAAGCCCAGCTATGGCTCTATCCCAAGCAAGGGGTTATATCCATTAGCACCAAGCCTAGATCATGTGGGGATTCTAGCATCAAATATTGAGTGGATAAAGAGGGTATATACCATTATAGCTAGGAAGAGGTTTCTAAAGAGAAGACAAAAGCCTGTGGATCCCGATAAAGCTGTTTTAGGCATACCAATAGGGCTTTTCAAGGCATCGGAGGATGTTGAAAAGAGCTTCTACAACTATATATCTAGATATAAATATGTGGAGGTGAAGCTTCCAAGGGCTCTTGAGAAGCTCTACAGAGTATTCCCTGTGATAAGGTATAGCGAGGCAACCAGGACATTCATAGGCATCAAGGATCGCTGGGGAGAGCTATTCCCAGATGTTAGAAGACTGTTGGAAAGGGGGCTTGAATATAGAGCTATAGAATATATAGAGGCTCTAGACGCTAAAGAGGAGATCACAGCCGAGTTTGACAAGGCGATGAGGAGCGTTGACTTCCTAGTAACACCTACAACACCGATCCCAGCACCGAAGATAGAGGAGGTTCTTGGGAGAGAGGATGGTGAGATAAGAACTATAATGACCTATAATGTTATCTATGCATCCCTAGTTGGTGCCCCAGCAATATCCCTACCCCTTCTAAAATCCGAGGGACTCCCAGTAGGGATCCAGATTATTGGGAGAAGGGGTGGGGATCTAGAGCTTTTAGAGCTAGCCTCACGCATTATATAAAGCCTCTATAGGGCTTTCATCTGTTAGAAGTGTTTAATATATTATATGTAGAGAGGCGCTATTGGCTAGCATATATTAAGGTGATATATCTATAGCAAGAGCTATTCTTCGAGTTGAGAGTTGGTGTTAGGATCTTAACCCTATTCCATATATATTTAGGAGTTTTTTGATCCCCTCCTCCAATGTTATTTTGGGTTCGAAGCCTAGGATCTTTCTCGCCTTCTCTATATCTGCACAGCTATGTTTGATATCACCTGGCCTTGGCCTGTCGAAGATCGGTTCTCCCTCTAGGTTAGCTAGCCTCATTATTAGCCTGGCCAGCTCTAGGATCGATATATGTTTTCCTGAGCCTATGTTGAAGACCTGGTTATGGGGCTGCCTAGCTATAGATAGCTCGATTGCTCTCGCAACATCTTCAACATGTATGAAATCCCTCGTCTGGCTCCCATCTCCATAGATTCTTGGTGGTATTCTATTTATAGCGCTCTCTATAAACCTAGATATAACACCTGCGTAGGCTGGATTCTGCCCTGGCCCGTAGACGTTGAATAGCCTTAGGATCAAATATCTAAGTCCATATATCCTCGAGTATAGCTCAACAACCTGCTCCCCCATAGCCTTGCTAGCACCATAGGGTGAGATCGGCTTTATAGGGTGTTCCTCGGGGATCGGTATCTTTATCGGATCCCCATACACTGCTGCAGAGCTTATATATATGAACAGAGCCTCTGAATCAGCCGCAGCCTTAGCAATAGATGCTGTACCAACAACGTTGTTCTCGAAATATATTCTGGGATTTGCAATGGATTCTGCAACATCTACATAGGCTGCACAGTGTATCACAACATCATAGCCCCTCAGATCCTGTACATCTCTAACATCCTTTCTATATATGGGTATCCCAGCATCCTCTAACCTCTTAATAGCAGTCTCGCTAGACCTCTCAAGCGTATCATAGACCACAACATCATAGCCCCTCGAACTTAGATATATAGCAACATTATGCCCTATAAACCCTGCACCCCCGGTCACAAGGATCCTCATACTCCTCAGCTCAGGACACAAATATCCTGGGAACTTAAAAAGACTGCATATCTATGACATTGGGTCTGGATACTATGCTATGAAGAAGTACTAGTACAAGCCCATATTATCTAATTATTGATTTAAGGTAAATCTATCTCTTCTCTCTCACAGCTTTATCTAATATTTGAGGTGAAACTCCCAGTTGTATATATTTTCTTAGGAGATATATTTTGGTGGCTTTGTTTTGAGGGATCTGGCTTGGAGGATTGCTGAGTATGTTTCCTCGATAAGCTATAAAGATCTATCGCCTCAGGCTATTGAGGAGGCTAAGAAGAGGATATTAGACTCGCTAGCAGTATCTCTCGGGGCTCTCGAGGCATTCCCCTATAGGGTTTCTAGGGCATTGGCTCTCAAGGCATCGCCGAGGTCTAGGGGTTCTACTGTTTGGTGGGAGAGGGCTCAGAGTATTCCTGAGCTAGCTGCTTTTGCTAATAGCGTTGGGGTTAGATATCTGGATTTCAACGATACATTCCTATCTAAGGAGGCTATGCATCCAAGCGATATGATCCCTGCTGTTGCTGCTGTTGCAGAGGATATAGGGGCTGGTGGTAAGGAGCTTATTCTAGGCACAATAGTAGCTTATGAGGTTGCAACAAGGCTTGGAGACGCGTTTTCTGTGAGAAGCGTTGGTGTGGATCATGTGGCATATATAGCTATAGGGGCTGCAGCCGGGGTTTCAAAGGTTATGGGGCTCCCAATAGAGAAGATATATCATGCAATAAACCTAGCTGTTAACGAATCTGTCTCCCTTAGACAGACAAGGGCTGGAGAGCTTAGCATGTGGAAGGGCATGACAGCCGGGAACTCAGCGAAGAAAGGGGTTTTCGCAGCCCTCCTAGCATCTATGGGCATAACAGGCCCATCACCAGTATTCGAGGGTGAATATGGATTCTTCAACGTAATCTCGAAACAACCCTTCAACATAGAACTCGGTGAAAAGGGTGGGGAGAATATATTGAGGACATCAATCAAGAACTGGCCAGTGGAGTACCACGCAATGTCGGCTGTAGAGGCATGTCTAAAGATAAGACAATCGATCTCCCCCGACGAGATAGAAGAGATAGAGGTCGAGACGTTTACAGTAAGCTATAGAATAATAGCGAAGGATCCTGAGAAATGGGATCCAAAGACAAGAGAGACAGCAGATCACAGCCTACCATATATAGTTGCAAGAGCACTGCTAGACGGCTATATATGGGTGGATAGCTTCAGTGAGGAGAAGATCCTTGGAGAGGATGTTAGAAGACTTATGAAGAAGATGAAGATCAGAGTCTCAGATGAATTCGACAAACTCTACCCAGAAGCAGTACCAAACAGAGTTAAGGTAAAGCTCAAAGACGGAAGATCTTTAGAGGAGACAGTGATATATCCAAAAGGCCACTATAGAAATCCACTAACAAGAGAAGAGATCTATGAAAAAGCATTAAAACTAGCTAGAGGAACACCCTATGAAGAAAAAATAAAAGAAATAGCAAAGAATATATGGAATATAGAAAATATAAGTGATATAAGAGAATTATTTATTTTCTAACTCAACAAAGAACCAGGAAGTAGGTATTAATATCTTAATATCAAGGTATTTTATGGCTGAAAGCTCCATCTATTAAGGCAGAGCGTTCAGATAAATTATAAGCCTTAGATGTTTCGCATATCAGATCCTGCGTGGTTCATCATATTATCAGTTATTTAGAGTTCTCTTCGTTAGGGAGTTATATCCCCTCATCACTATGAGTTGCCTAGTATAACACCTCTTAGATCAAAGAATGTAGCATCTTCTATCTCAACATCTATCCATATTCCGAGCGGTATTTCCTTCTTAACTACAACCTGTCTATAGCTTGTTGTCCTTGCTATTGTTGTTCCCTCTCTAAGCCCTTTCTCGGTTGTTAGAACCCTCACCCTCTTACCTATATATTCTCTATGTATTTCAAGCCCTATTCTCTCCTGTAGCTTTTGAGCCTCAACAGATCTTCTTTTCTTGATGTGTTCCGGGATCTGGGGCATTGCTGCAGCCTCTGTTAGGGGTCTAACGCTGTATTGGGCTAGATGTACTCTGTCGAATCTGGCTCTCTCCATTAGCATTAGTGTGTTTTTAAAGGCCTCTTCATCCTCTCCTGGGTGGCCTACTATTATGTCTGTTGCTATTGTTATCTCCGGTATCTTCCTCCTTATCTCTGAGATCATCTCCTCAAACTCCTCTACTGTGTAGCCTCTCCTCATTATCCTTAGAACTCTGTTATCACCGCTCTGAACAGGTATGTGGAGGAACTTATATACCTTGGGGTGTTTGATAGCCTCTATCAGCTCATCGAGGATCTTCCAGAGCCACTGGGGGTTCATCATACCAACCCTTATCATGAAGTCCCCCTCGATCTCTGCAACTTCCCTCAAAAGATCTGGTAATAGGAAGTTCTTACCAATATCGAACCCATAGACAGCGGAATCCTGTGACGCAAGCTCGATCTCCTTATAACCCCTAGAAACAAGCTCCCTAACAGCATTAACAATAACCCTTGGAGGATAGCTCCTCACCCTACCCCTAGAGATCTTGGTTATGCAGAAGGAGCACTCGCTCAGACAACCCTCAGAAATGGGTACAGGTGCTATAACCCCCCTACCCCTTGGAAGGGGTATCCTATCAACACCCCTCACCCCTCCAATATACTCAACCCTCTCCCTCGAGAGCACAGCATCTACAATCCTATCAACCGTTTGGGGTGTGATTAGAGAGGCGCTAGGGGCAACCCTCTTCACGGTAGCTGGTAGTGATGACACCATACACCCCGCAACAATGATCTTCTTTGTGCTAGAGTAGAGCCTCTCAATCTCTGAGAGCCTCTTGATCATCTTCTCCTCCGTATCCTTCCTAACAACACATGTATTAACAACAATCACATCAGCCTCCTCAACACTATCTACAAAGCCAAACCCAGCCTCTTCTAGATATCCCCTCATTATCATCGAGTCAGCCTGGTTTAGAGTACATCCATAGGTCTCTATATAGACCCTGATGATCCCACCTTGAAGGCTCTTCAAATATAGATTATAACTTGAAACTTAAAAGCGAGTCTCCACCATAATGCTAGAACCATATTCATTCACACAAACCATACCTTTGAATATCGAGCTGTTAGGGCTTCCCACGATCTCCTCAGGAATCCTGAGACCACTGCTAAACTTATAACTTCTAGATCTTACATGTTTTGTTATGTCTTCGCTATATGTTGTCAAAGCAGAGCATACAAATCCGAGGGGGACGATATATCTTAAAGATTAAATGATATAGTGAGAAAGCATGGATAGCAGGTATATAGCATCAGCCTACCTTATACCCTATATAATAATAGAAAGATTCGTTTAGCACAGAAGGCTATAGCCACGTGTTTCAGCATATATATCGAGAAAAGCTCTCATACTAAAGCATTAACATTTATATCAATTTCGATCGATATTATGGATGAATAGCTATGATTATCTAAAGATGTCTCACAGAAGATAGGAATAGCTCTAAGGATCATAGATACCTAATAATAAATATATAGCACCATCTATTCCTAAAATACTTTACGACTGGAAGCCCTATGTTCCCCAGCCCCTCTGTAACGTAGCCTCTAAGCTTTAGAGCAGGATTAACTATGCTGAGAAGATGTTGTTCAAAGAAGAGAGGGTAGATCTAAAAACGAATATATAGAGGTTTCTATGAGAAATATAAAAGATCGATTGATCTGCAACAGCATAGGAGGTTCTTAACAAAAGCGGTGGGCTGTTTTCTTTTTAATTGTTTTTAGAATTCTTTATATTCATTTTATAGCTTTTAGGGCTATTAGGTAGGCTGATGCATATAAGCCCGGAGGCTATAAGTCTATCGGTGGGCTCGGGGTGCGTGAGGGCGGCTGAACCGCCGTAGCCCGTCCCGAGCCGTGCCGTAATGAACCCGAGGGCGGCCATAAATGGATATAAAATAAAATAAAAACCGCTCTCGGGTGAACGGTTTAAGAAGCGTTTTTCTCACTGTTTAAAGCAGGGAATGGGGAAGGTTGCATCGATCCATAACGAGGATTTAGCTCCCTGGGTATAGGTGCAAGGTTGAACCAGGCGAGAGCCTGGGATGTAGCCCAAACCTCCCGCTCTGGAGGGCAAAAGGCTTTAATTGTAATAAGTACTGTGGTGATCGGAAACATAGATCAAATAGCGTGGATAAGACTAGATACTCAATAATGATAAAATAGAAAACAGATCTGCTATAGAGTTGGATATAAGATAGATCGAATGATCTGTTATAGAATTAAAGGTTCTCGAAATTGGTTAGGGATCTAGTAGTCTGTTTTCTTCTAGTCTTTTATGTAGCTCTTTTATGATTTGAAGAGCTCTAACATAACCCTGGGTCTCTATAGCTCTCTTTACACGTTCTATATCAATTGAGGTGTATTCATGTACTAATATATTTCTGAACCTCACAACTCTTTTTATGAACTCTGCATCCTCAGATCTGATCATATCTCTTCTTTTCAGCTCCTCTATGCATCTAATAGGTGTTTCAGAGGATATGCCGGTGAGTGCGCATGTGTGTAGGAGATAATCTATAACTGCTTGGGCATGTATCTGGAGCGCATGTAGTACCCCATAGAATTCTATAACATCGTTCCATTTGACCCCCTTTTCTCTAATCCTCTCTAGAAGATCTGTGTGTGATGCTATTAATTCTAAAAGTCTTTTATGCAGCATCCCTTATAACCCGCTTAACCAGAGTCTCTGTATACCCTAGCTTTTCACGTGATAACATGAAGTCATAGCATATGTTAATAGCTCTAACAAGCTTATCCCTACCAGCAGGGCTTTGATAGACTATAACACCATGGCGAAGGGCTTCCCAGAGTAGGAAGCAGTTGACATCTCCTGGATCCCGAACTATATAGATATCAGCCTCTAACTCGAGCCTATTCTCAACAAACTCCATAATCCTTAAAGCAACATTATCCTCGTCCTCGACATCGCTTATTATAGCCAAAAGATCTAGATCCCTAGGCATATTACTCCTTAAAACAGATCCATAGATGATCAGTAATTGAACCCCGAGAGCCTCCCAACATATATTTTTAAAGACTTCCATAATATTCAATTACCTCAACACCCCAAAGCTTAGGCTTATATCCAGTTATTTGTCTCCTAAAAGATATTCCTGGAAAGAATGATATAAATAGCTATAACCAATTCCCTGAGGCAGGGTTATAACTCTAACTTCTAAGCTTTCTAGAGTACCTAGTATCAATGATGATACCTATAAATATAAACCTCCTTAAGGGTTTGAGAACAAACCTCGAAGAACCCTATATACCTTGACGATCCTTTGAAAGTATTTTCCACCTGCTAGGTGTGCCGATTAAAAAGATCAAAATCGGTATCTAGGCTATTTCTGGCTAGCAATACATTTAGGTGCTTTTAATCGCCTCTGAGTGCTTGGCTGAAGATGGTGAGAATATATAGGCTTCGGCTGTAAAGTTACTCGGGATCAAAAGGTAATCCACATAATAAATTTGGTATAGAAGCTTGTAAATTATGAGGGAGCTATCTCGGGAATCGTGATCGGCTTATGAACCGCTTATGTTGCTTCAAACCCCATATATTGATAATATTGTAGTAAAGGATAGATACAGATACCGCTGATCTTCTGCAGCCCGCTACTTAGATGCTCTTGTGCATATTTATAAACCCCTATAATATTTTTTTGGTGTTGTCGGAATGGGATTCTCTAAGACTCTCCTATATGCCCTGGGTTTTATTAGCATTGTTGCCGTGCTCCTTATAAACCCGTTCTTTTCAGCCTATATATCCTCTATAGTTTCTGGAGAGTCCTCTGTCTTTATTGTCTTCCCAGATCCTGTTGAGGTTTTCAACAGATCCCTCGATAACTATACATACTATGCCGAGGTCTGGGCAGTTGTTCCTGAGGGCATTGTGGGGGTTGCTAGGGCTTGGGTTGGGCCTGGGATCCCGATGCTAAGAATAACAGCGAAGGATCTAGGTGATGTTATAGCCAGGTGGCTTGAGTTCTATAGAATATATGGGAAGCACTGGAGACCTGCCCTGATAACACAGTTCTCAGCATACGATCCCTATAATAGGTCATCAATACTCGCCTTCGGAGCATCGATAACATATGACCCGGAGATCTTTGTATCCCCAACACCTAGATCGGAGATCCACAAGCTATCGATCAAGAGCTTCCCACTAGTCAAGATCTTCGAGCCGAGGAATAGAAGCTCTTCAGGAGCATCGCTAAGCCCATGCGATATATCTCTACAAGGCCTCCCACCACCATGTTCAAGCCAGTATGACTGCAACTGCTGCATAGCAGACGGAAGCTTCCCATACTTCACTAGACTAGCCCTCGGGGAGAAGATATTCGACTCGAGCGACCCATCAATCCCAGATGCTCTGAGGGATAAGGTGCCCCTAGCAATACTCTACCTAGACCCCAATGCCCAGACACAGTATTTTACTGTAGCATATGAGGCTCAGAACGTTAATAAGTGGATCTTCAGGATGACCATATTCGATAGATCAGCTAACAAGACTATCTGGGGCGATGCTAGTGGCGAGCTAACATCAACAGTAGGCGGGGCTGTTAGTGCTAGCTCAAGCTATAATCTTCGTATTGGCATGATCTACTGGCCTGGATCGTTTAAGCTTTACACCGCTTACGGCTATACATGCTGCTATGAGAGGCTATGCACCGGCCAGGGTGATATAGCTGTTACATGTGATCCAAACGGGTTCTCTGCTTTGCTGATGATAGTAACATATGTTGGCTCAGGCGTTATCGCTAAGCAGTTCACGCCTGATGAGGCTCCTCTGGACATAGCCTACTTCAGATCCAAGCTGAGCTTCACACAATATTACATGCCTGCAGGCTCTTACACAGCGATCCAGAGGGATCCTCACGAGCTTAGGATCAACCCTGTGAACATCGCCATGGCAATAATACTGGCCAAGCTTAACATACCGTGGAAAACCGATGTACTGTTATCGCTCGCAGCAGAGTATATGCCCATAGCTGTTGAGATAGTCGGCTACCAGGGGATGCAGGAGACTCTAAGGCTCTATAACACGGGCGGATACCCTGCTACAGCGTATGTTGCTAGGATCCGGGCGGTATATATGGATCCTACGAAGCCCCTAGAGACATTCACACCAATATTTATAGACGTAAGATAAGTCATTATAAATTTACCAGATAACAATAGTATTATCGGCTCCACGAGATCGGGATCCTCTCGCAGATATAGAATATTGATCGGATTTTCGGAGCCAAAGATGTGGCTCACTTTACAGGCTATATGCCTTGTAACTACATACTCTTGATCCCGATAAAACCTATATGGTTTTATGAAGATATTATGAGATTGTTTGCAACACCTATGGCTAGATCTATAGTGGAGAAATAACGGTATATCCAGCCAGCTATTTATTAGCTGTTGGTGTTGTACCCCACGCTATTTCATAAGCCTATCGATCAGTCTTATTAGCGTCCTCTTTATGTATTTCAAATCTATGAAGCAGTATCTAGATCTAAAGCAATAGCTGGAGAGACACTATAACTCAGCTAGTTATAATGAAATTTTGATCTTCAGCTAAATTAGCTCTGAGATTGGTGAGGCTAAATATTATTAGTTATTAGGATATAGATGCTTTTTAGCATTTTAGTGTTATAATTATATGGTGATGATGTTGGGTAAATATGTAACTATATCTGTTTTGAGGGAGGTTAAGGAGTTGTTGTCTAGAGAGAAGGGTGATAGAGATTGGAGCAGCTTTCTTCTTGAGCTGTATAGAGAAGCTCGACGTGGTAGGGCTAGGGAGGCGTTCAGCGAGCTTAGAAATATTCTGAGCCCAGAGGATCTAGAGAATATTGTTAGAGCCAGTAAGGAGTTTAGGGAGGGTTTTAGACTAGGATGAGCTTAATCGATACCAGTGTTTTAATTGATAACATTAGAAGGGGTGTTTATGAGGAAGGAGCTATATCGATAATCACGTTAATAGAGGTGCTGAGGGGTTTAGCATCGGAGAAAAGGAGAAGGGTTAAAGAACTGTTGGAGAGAAGCTATGATGTTATCTACCTAGATAACAAGGTCATACTAAAATACTGCGAACTATACGACGAACTTAAGCAAAAAGGACTTCTAATGTCAGATGCGGATCTATTAATAGCTGCTACAGCCCTAACAAACAACATGGTTCTCGTAACAAAGGATAGAGACTTCGAGAGACTTAAAAACGTTGGACTAAGATTAGATCTGAGAACATGATAGAAGAAAGCAAATCAGATGCCCCACTCCTAAAGCGGCGATCTACTCTCTTGTTGCTCGCATCATCACTTTCAATCTTTACCCTACTCTTTGAAATGGCAGGTCTATGGTTTATAATTTTACTTCTTATCTAGAGGAATAGGGAGAGGGATTTTTATAAACAAGCTCCCGGCAGGCCTGAGGAGAATATTACCAAACACGATCCATGTTTTTGAGGATCTAGATAAGGAGGATCTTGTTAGCAGGAAGAAGGCCAAGAAGTCTAGGAGGAAGAGGAATCATAGAACTCCTTGGAGGATCATACATAAGAGGATATCAGAGGTAGCATTACAGCTTTCGTGCCGCCAGAGAATACCTCTCGTGAGTGCTCCAGATGCGGGTATGTCGTTGAGACCCAAAAGGGGCATATATTTAAATGTCCTAAGTGCAGCCTGAAAATGGATAGATAGAAGGTTGCATCGATAAACATTAGGAGGAGATACCTAAAAGGTAGGAGAAGAGGTAAGGGGAAAACCAGGATGTGGGGTTTCCCTACAGCGATGAACCAGAGGCTTCTATGAGAGTGGAGCTGTGGGTAGGGGTCACCCCGAGCGGGCGGAGCCCAGTGATATGGATCCCGATGAAAGGGGATCCTGAGGGCGGTGAAACCAAGGGAAGAGGGCTTGATAAACATCAAGCCCAGTGAAACCCAAACCCCATCCTACTGGATATCGCGCGATGCTACGAAGGTGATGGTGTTCTTTGCTAGGGGTAGCCGGTGTAATGCTTATTAACCCCTTCAATATTTTATTCGGAGGGCTGCTATATCCCTTCCATATTATCTGAGGAGGGGTCTCGATAGCCCAAGCGGTTTGGTTGTCTTGCTTCTAGCCTTATTCTCCATTCTTGTAGGCTTCTCAAGCTATATAGGATCCCCTAGGAAATCTTCTGACAGCTATGAATCTGTTGGACTTAGAGTTAGCTACCCTACTACCCAGGCTCTACAGAGCCCAGGCTCCGAGCCTGAGTTCCTCGTGATTATCAAGGATCGCAGTGGTAGGCCTTTGAAGGCTGTCCTCAGCATATATGCCTGGGATCCTGGGGGATCCTTCAGGAACCTCGGCGTCTTCGGAGGGGTAGGAGTTGTAAGGGCTAACTATAGCGCTCTATGGGATTTCGCGAAGATGTGGAGAGACGCTCTAGTATCTAGGAACACTGATCCCAAGCACATATCCCCCGGGATACTGATAGCCGGGGCTATCCATGAGAGAGACGGTGTTTACTACAGCTTTAAAGGAGTCCCGGTTAGGATAGCAGATATTATAGGCAATAGAAGTGCGATTATAGAGATTATTGAGGATCTGAGCGTGAAGAGGCCCCTCGAAAGGCCTAACCAGACAGCCCCAAGCAGGGCTGAAGATACAGATTATAACATAAAGAGATCTAAAAATATGGAGACCCTCACATGGCCTCCTTCTGAGATAACGGAGGCCTGCTATCCTGTAGGCGATGGTGTTGGGTGTTTCGTATGGGAGCTTGAAGAAACATATGCTGCGGGGTCGCAGGGAGTCCCTATAGTGGTCTCCTATGTATATGGATCCCACGTGGATAAACTGGACAGCGTCCTCTTAAGGCTCTACTATCAAACAACTGATACAATCAAGCTTGTCTTCAGCATTGCAGCCTCAGTGGGCAAGGGTAATGTGAGCTTCTCATACGAGATAATAGGCTATTCCCACGAGCTCAGGGGTAATGTCATCTGGCTCGATCAATACAAGTATTTCAACTATGGCTATGATTTCTGGGGCAACTCAATATTAGGAATGGGCTTCCAAGGGGATATGGCTGTCGCAAGGTATAAGCTGTACTATTGGTATTGCTCTATCGGGTGCACAAAATACACCATGGACGATGTGGCTAACATGACCATGATGAGGCCTGTTGTGAGTAATAACCAGATGATCCCCTGGTGGGACATAGATATGAGCCCCAGTGATGGGCAGGGCCTGCTGGAAAAAGTCTTCTGGACTATAAAGGGTAGCTGGAATTGGAGTAAAGACTACATGAGTCAGATGGGCATACTAATAGATCAGTTTAAGGTTATGGATGAGATAGCCACTTTACCGGCGTTCTCAGCATCAGGAGCTGTAGCAGCCATACTATGCTGGCTCTTTGGAGGAGTCGTGTGTACCATAGCGCTTACTACAGCATCCATAGTATCGGCTACTGTAGGTCTTGAACAGCAGCTTACAACATATACTGCCGAATACATCGGTATTAAGCTAAAGAGCAGCTATGTAAATCAGGGCTACTGCATATGGGCCAACTACTTCTACTCGCCCCAGAAACTTCAATATGGTGGGGGCAGCTATTCTATAGGCTCTCTATATGTAGATGCGCTTATATATTATAATACAGGGTGTCCTCAGGGCTGAGGAAGCCATGTCTTTCATGGGTTTCAAAACTATGTTTCAGTGTTGAGATTATTCTGTGATTTCTGTGCATCCACCTGTTCTGGCTTTTTCAAATATGTCTCCTGATGTTCCGTCGCATATGTATGCCTTTCCACCGGTTTCTTGGATGTATTTAGATGCTGCCAATACCTTTCTATTCATTCCAGCCCCTATCTTCTCCAATATCTCCTTATCCTTAGCGCTGATCCTTGGCATGATTTTTCCATCTATTATAACCCCTGGAACATCTGTTACAAATATAGCTTCGTATGCCCTGACACAGCTGGCTATCGAGGCGGCTGCCTCGTCTCCATCGGTGTTTAGGAGCACGCCTTCGCTGGGGTCTAGGACTAGTGGTGATACTACGAGAACCCTATATATTTCTAGGAGTCTCTGGAACCTATCCCGGTGGCACCTCTCTATCCTGCCTGTATAGCCTCCCTCTACAACCCTCTTCCTACCCCTTTCATCCACTATCACAATCTGCTTCTTCCTACTCCCCTCGAATAGGGGTCCATCGCATCCAGCAACTCCCAGTGCTTCTACACCTCTTCTAGCCAGTTCTGAGACTATGTTTCTGTTTATAGCTGACATAACCATTATGAAGACCTCCAGCTCCTCCTTAGATGTATATCTACTCCTTATACCCTGGGGAGATATCACGAATCTAGGCTCTATCCCGAGGGCCTTGCTAATCCTGGTAACCTGATCGCCTCCCCCATGTACTAGTATTACCCTTCTAATCCTAGCCTCTCTAGCTATGCTATCTAGAAGCCCTCCAAGGTTTCTCTCGATAACCCTCCCCCCTATCTTAACAACAGCTATATCCGCTAAGCCGGCCTTGGAGGCGGTATCCATAGCCCCTCCCTCTCATCGAATCCCATGGCTATATTGAATGCCTGTATAGCCTGGCCAGCAGCCCCCTTCCCCAGGTTATCTATTGCAACGAATATCGAGGCCCTACCAGCTTCTCTCTCAACAGCGAATCCTAGATCAGCTAGGTTTGTGCCGACAACATTCTTGGGATCTGGGTATGGGTTTGGAGCACCATATAGTATTCTTATGAATGGGCTTCCCATATACCTCTCTACAAAGATCTTTGCAAGCTCCTCCTCAGATATCTCTATATATAGATGTGTTGATGAGAGCACACCCCTAACAATTGGCACAGCGTGGGGGATAATGCTCACCCTTGGAGATATCTCACCGAGATCCCTTAAAACCCTGATCACCTCAGCCACATGCCTATGCCCCTTAGGGCTATATGGCCTAACACTACCAGCCCTCTCTGGATGATGATCCCATGGGGTTGGCTTGGATCCTGCCTCGCTGCTCCCAGCCTTAATATCTATCGTTATTGGATATGAGATTCTCTTGCTATATGCGAGGGGATAGATAGAGAGTATAGATGCTGTTGCATTACATCCTGGTGACGCTATCAACTGCGAGTTTCTAAGCCTCTCCCTATATATGTGGATCTCTGGCAATCCATATACCGCCTTCTCTAAAAGATCTGGTGCTGGGTGTTCTAGCTCGTAATAGTGTTTAAAGGCATCTAGATCTCTAAGTCTAAAGGCTGGGCTAAGATCTACGATTCTAACTCCCGACTCAACAATCTTTGGAATATATTCGAGCGATACCTCGATGGGTGTGGCGAAGAATGCTGCATCACACATCTTTAAAACCCTATCCATATTTATAGCCTCGAACCTCACTCCCCTGTAGAATCCTCTTAGGTTGGGGTGTGCGAAGTGTATCGGTTTGCCGGCATATTCCCTAGATGTTACATATGTAACCTCAGCCTCTCTATGTGTTGCGAGGTATCTAAGAAGCTCTCCACCCGTATAGCCTGATCCACCGATCACACATATTCTAACCAATATCCACCATTTCTCCAAGACTTTAAGAGCTTATAAGCCGTTATAATTATTTTTCTAAATGTATAGGGGAGCTGCGAAATAAAGTTCTAAGATTCCCTCTTTAATATGAATAGCTGGAACTAGATCTTTAAAAGGGTTGCGAAGAAAACTTATAGGGAGATAGGGTATCTATAATCGGTGCTATGGATGGAGCTAAAATGCCCAGTCTGTGGCCTCCCAGTATTGATACCAGATGATGCTGTATCTGGAGAGCTTGTGGATCATGATTGCGGCGTCTCGCTCGAGGTTATAATAAATGATGGAACAATACATTTAAAGCCATTTGAGAGCGCTGGCGAGGATTGGGGAGAATAGATTTTGGCTGTGAGGGTTGGGATAGCATATACAATCTATAGGTGGGAGGAGAAGGAGCTTACCAGGGCTCTTAGAGAGAGGGGTGCTGAGGTAAGACTTGTACATCTTGAGGAGCAACCTATAGCCATTGGATCAGAGGGTCAGGATCGGATAGACATATATATCCAGAGATCCATTGTAAGGCCCCTTGCCCCAGCCGTATCCGCAGCAATAGAATCCCAGGGTATAAGGGTGGTGAATAGGAGTATAGCGACTCTTATAGCACAGGATAAAGCAGTATCGCTCTCAATCCTATCCTCGAAGGGGATACCAGTCCCTAAAACCTATATAGCATATGGCCTAGGCTCTATCCTAGAGGCTGCAAAGCTAATAGGATACCCCCTTGTATATAAACCCTCCCAGGGGAGCTGGGGCAGGCTTGTATCGCTTATAAAGGATGAGGAGATGCTTAGAACCATATATGAGCATAGAGAGGTCATACAAGATCCAAGGGCAAGGGTGGGCCTCGTACAGGAGTTGGTTGATAAGGGGGATAGAGATATAAGGGCCCTAGTGGTTGGCTCAAGGGTTGTCGGTGCGATGTATAGGATAGGTGGTTTTGTCACAAACTATGCCAGAGGCTCTGAGGTGGTTGCTGCAAAGCTCTCCCCAGAGGTTGAGGATCTAGCTGTTAGGGCTGCAGAGGCCCTCGGGCTTGAGATAGCTGGTGTGGATATATTTGAAAGGAGATCAGGTGGTTATCTCGTAAACGAGGTTAACCCTGTCCCAGAGTTCAAGGGTGTTGCAACGGCAACCGGGATAGATGTTGCTGGTATAATAGCTGAATATATTATATCGCTGGTGAGGAGGTAGTGTTGAAGCTATATAGATTCTACGAGCCAAGGGGTCTCAAGCTTGTAAAGGGCTTGGGGCAATATGTTTGGGACTCTAGTGGGAGGAGATATATAGACGCCCATAATGGTAATGGCGTGGGCTTTCTAGGCCATGGGAATCCATATGTTGTATCATCTATTAGGGAGCAGCTGGATAGCATATATATAGCTTCATCCTCATACGATCTAGATGTTGCTGAGGAGACACTAGATCTCCTTTCAAAGATAGTGCCCCCGAGATATGATAATGTATCGTTTCTAAACTCAGGTGCAGAGGCTGTTGAGCTAGCTATAAAGATGGCTAGGATATATACCAAGAGGAAGAAGATCGTTTATTTCATGGGATCATTCCACGGAAGAACATTAGGAGCATTATCGGTTACAGGGAATAAGAGGTATTGGGCAGGCTTAGAGGGTCTAGATCTAGGCACTATATCGGTGGAATTTACAAAGCCTGAGGAGCTTCGCTCTCTAGACGGCTCTGAGGTTGCTGCAGTGATCTTAGAGATCATACAGGGTGAGGGAGGGGTTAACCCGGCTTCTAAAGAGCTTATAGAGGAGGTCAAGATATTCTCGGATAAATGGGGATCCCTGGTAATAATTGATGAGATACAGACAGGCTTTGGGAGAACCGGTATCCACTGGTCGTTCATGGATGTGGGGTTAGAGCCACATATATTTACAGCTGGTAAGGCAATGGCAGGAGGTTTCCCAATCTCGGCTGTGTTCTTCTCAAGCGAGATAGCATCTAAGATGCCACCTGCGATGCACGGATCAACATTCGGTGGTAATCCACTCGCACTGGCAGCACTTAGGGGAGGGCTGAGAGCATATATAGCTGATAGGGTGTGGGAGAGGTCTAGGGAGAGCGGGTCTATGCTTATTAATAAGCTTAGAGAAACCCTCGGATCTTCGAGGCTTGTTAAAGAGATAAGGGGTAGGGGCCTCATGATAGGTGTTGATCTAAAGGCTAATCCGATCAATGTCGTTAAATGTCTACAGGAGAGGGGTGTGCTAGCAACTAGGGCTGGAAACACTGTGGTTAGGTTTCTACCACCATATATGATCACGAGGGAGGATATCGAGGAAATAGCTAGGGCTATGGCGAGCTGTGTTGGAGGGATATAGAGAGATCCTAAAAAGACTCCTCAGGATCTATAGCCCATCGGGGGATGAGGATAGAGCTGTAAGGGAATTTGTAGAGATAGCTAGGGCTATGGGGCTCGAGGGCTATATAGATGAGGATGGCAATGGTGTCGCTGTATGGGGTAGAGGTGATAGGGTTGTTGCACTCATTGGGCATATAGATACTGTACCAGGCTATATAGAGGTTTCAGAGAGTAGCGAGGGTATAAGGGGTAGGGGTGCTGTTGATGCGAAGGGTCCTCTGGCAGCTATGTTAGCAGCCCTAAACGAGCTCAGAATCTCTGGGGAGGTTCCAGAGGATATAGCTAGGATCTATGTGATAGCCTCTGTTGGGGAGGAGAGCGATAGTAGAGGAGCTCTTGGCCTTATTAGAAGAGGTTTTAAGGCAGATGCAGTTATAGTTGGAGAACCCACCAATAACAATAAGATTGCTATTGGATATAGAGGCTCTATGAAGGTTAAGGTTGAATGCTCCTCAGTGGGTGGCCATGCATCAGTACCGTGGATCTATATATCTGCATGTGAGAAGCTGATAAGCCTGTGGGAAAATATCTCGAGGAGATATAGCGGCTCTAGCGCTAGCAGTATAAGTGCATCGCTAACAATGATGATGTGTGGTGAATACCATAATGTTATACCTAGGGAGGGATATGCTGTGATCGATATTAGATACCCGCCTAGGGGTCAGAGTTGGAGGGAGATTATGGCCTCTATAGAGGAGATCCTGCCAAGTGGCTGTAGAGCATCGCTATTGAAAAACCCTATAGAGCCTGTCGAGGTGAGACCAACAATCCCTATCGTGAGATCCCTTATAAGGGCTGTTAGCAGGGCTGGGATGAGGCCTGAGGTTGTGATGAAGACGGGGACCAGCGATATGAATCTTCTATATGGGAGTGTTTCTAATAATATAGCTGCCTATGGACCCGGAAGATCTGAGCTATCCCATACTGATAATGAGGAGATACTATATTGGGAGTTTGAAAAAGGTATAATGGTTTATAGCGAGGCTATAAAAATATTTCTCGGAGATCTAGGTGTTGCTAGCAAGAGATCTACTTCTCCTTAGCAGGTATGCCAGGCCTAGTAAGCCTCTTTAGATCTAGGATCCTCTCTATCTCCTCCTCGCTTAGCCCAACCTCTTTGAGTGCCTGCCTAATAGGTGTTCCCTGTGCTACTTTAATAGCAACCTGTGTAGCCCTGTCATATCCTATTATAGGTGAGATCACAGTTACCAAGGCTGGGCTCTTCTCAGCAAGCTCCCTAGCCCTCTCTCTTAGAGGTGTTACCCTGTCTATCACATATATGGCCATCTTATCCATTGCCTCTGATAGGAGGGATATCTGGGAGATAACGTTATAGCCTATCAGGGGTATTGCCATGCTGAGCTCGAATTCGCCGAAGAGATTTGCATAGCTGTTCGCAGTATCTAAGCCAACAACCTGTGCCGAGGCTAGCATTGCTGCCTCAACAGTAACTGGGTTTGTCTTGCCCGGCATGATGCTGCTTCCAGCAACCTCTTGTGGAATATCTATCTCCCCTATAGCTGTGAATGGTCCTGAGAACATGAGCCTTAGATCCTGGCATAGCCTTATCATATCTATAGCCGTTGTCCTTAGCACCGAGCTGAGGGATACCATATCGCTTAGAAGCCTCATAGCCCTAAACCTACTCCCAGCTACATAGAATTCAAGTCCTGTGAGCCTTCTAATCTCCTCCACAACCATCTCGCCAAGCCTTGGATGGGCATTCAACCCTGTTCCAACTGCTGTGCCTCCTATGGGGAGCTCCCTAACATATGGTAAGACGCTCTCTAGCAATCCTAGATCGTGTTTAAATGCATCTACATATGCTGAGAACTCCTGCCCCATTGTAACTGGAAGCGCGTCCCTGAGATGCGTTCTCCCAGGCTTTACAACATCCTCTGTCCTCATTGCCAGCCTCTCAAGGCTATCTATGAATCTCTTCATAGATGGTACGAGCTTCTCAATAGTCTCTGCAACAGCTGCTATTCTTATGGCGCTGGGAACCACGTCATTAGATGACTGCCCCATATTAACATGGTCGTTTGGATGCACCTTAACCCCAGAGATCTCTGAGGCCTTAGCAGCGATCACCTCGTTTACATTCATATTAAGCCCGGTTCCAGAGCCTGTCTGGAATACATCAACAACTATTAGATCATCGAGCTTCCCCTCGATAAGCATTGTAGAAGCCTTCATTATAGCCTCTCCTATCCTAGGATCTAGAAGCCCTAGCTCTGTATTTGCCTTCGCCGCAGCATATTTTATCAAACCCATAGCCCATATAATTCTCCTAGGAAACCTGGTACCTGTTGATAGGAAGACCTCAACAGCCTTCTCAACGTATTTCAAGCCCTATCCCTAGGTATATACTATCTCACCCATTATATACAGGATAGCTCTGATATATGATCATACCAGGAGTAGTATAGGTCTATATATATTATATAAATGTAGATAGCTATATAGCCATGGCTCATCAACAATATACCATTATAATATAATTAGAATAATGTTTTCAGCTATAGCATATAAGGATCTAGAGGGTAGTTGAAAGGGTTTAGAAACCGTCTCCAACTTTTAATTATCCCGCTTTTTAGGTTAGCTACTCTTATGTTTTTGTGAGCTGTAGAACTATATTAAACTCTTTGTTTTCGTGATCGTCTTTCGATGGGTGCGAAGCGTCTAAGAAGGGTACTGTGATGTGTAGCCTGTGATTTCCATGGCTAGATATGATGTGGTGGCTTGTTAGAAGAATTTTTGCTTTTATACTTAGAAAGTTATTTTAGTTATAGTGTGGGTTGTGCGCTGATGCCGCCACGCTGGGTCTACCCCCAAATCGGTGGTGAGGGGAGGATAGCCAGGGCTCTTGGGAGGGAGCTGAGGATCTCTCTTAAGGAGAGTGTTGAGATTGCTAAGGTTATAAAGGGGATGAAGCTAGATGATGCTATATCTTATCTTGAGAAGGTGATTAGGAAAGAGCTTCCAGTACCCTATACTAGGCATAGAAAGCAGATCGCCCATAGGAGGGGTGTTAACTCTCAGTTCCCAGAGTGGAGAACTCCTGTGGGTAGATATCCTGTTAAGGCTGCTAAGTATATCTTAAAGGTTCTGAGGAATGCTAGGAATAATGCTGAGAACCAGGGTCTAGATCCTGAGAAGCTTGTGATAGTACATGCAGCAGCCCATAAAGGTAGATATTTGAAGAGATATATGCCGAGAGCCTTTGGAAGGGCAACACCTTGGTTTTCCACCACAACTAATTTCGAGGTTGTTGTGAAGGAGGTGGGCTAGCTTCTCGACGAAGATTTCTAAGAAGAGATATTTCCTCGAGATGGGGCTTTTAAGAACAAAGATAGATGAATATCTCGCATCAACATTCTCTCGAGCGGGATATGCTGGTGTTGAGATAACCAAGACGCCTCTTGGAACGAGGATCATAATATATGCTGATAGACCAGCTCTCCTGATAGGTAGGAGGGGTGAGACTATTAGGAAGCTGCAGACAGTATTTGAAAAGCACTTCGGGATCGAGAACCCCCAGATAACGATCATGGGTGTTGAGAATCCAGAGCTTAATGCAAGGGTAATGGCTTCGAGACTCGCTGTCGCCCTTGAAAAGGGCTTCCACTTTAGGAGAGCTGCTTTCATAACGCTTAGAAGGGTTATGGCTGCAGGGGCTATAGGCTGTGAGGTTGTTATAAGCGGTAAGCTAACATCTGAGAGGGCTAAGTTTGAGAAGCTCAGGGCTGGGAAGATATATAGGAGTGGTGATCAGATAAACTACCTGGTTGACAGGGCTGTATATAATGTTCTCCTAATACCAGGTGTATATGGGATCGAGGTTATAATTGTGAAGCCTGGAAGACCTGCAGACTATATAGAGGTGGTTGAGCAGCCACCCCAGATAACCCAGCAAACACCCCAGACAGGAGAGCAAG
>JAWAXC010000011.1:0-28656 GCA_038897115.1 Sulfolobales archaeon
TAATCCCCGTATTCCCCACAGCCTTGAGGGCATATATAGAGTTGATAGCACTTGCATTCCCAGTAGCATTCTCACTATTCCTAGTAGAGTTCTTCGATGGAATAGGAACAATATCTGGTCTAGCCACTAAAGCAGGGTTGGTGAATGGGAGGGGCAGGCCTATTAATATCGAGAAAGCCCTATACACAGATGCCACAGCAACAGTCGTTGGAGCTCTGGCTGGGACAACAACAACTGTTATCTACATAGAATCCGCCTCAGGTATAGAGGCTGGGGGTAGGACGGGGCTGACAGCCCTTGTAACAGGGCTTCTATTCCTAGCATTCCTCCCAATAGCCCCTCTAGCAGCATCTATACCAGGCTTTGCCACAGCACCTGTGCTGATCCTTGTTGGTCTCATGTTTATGAGCGTTATAAGGAAGATAGATCTTGAAGATCTCACAGAGGCTATACCGAGCTTCATGGCCATCATAGCCATACCCCTAACCTATAGCATAGCAACAGGGATCGGGCTTGCATTCATAACATATACCCTTGTTAAGCTTCTAAGCGGTAGGCTGAGGGATATAACCCCTGCCACTGTTGTTATAACAGCTATATTCATAATATACTTCCTAATGCTCCCAGCCCTTCATCAATAAAAACCTTTTTTATCGATCACCCCTGGATCTCTCTAATATAATTCTATATATCTCTTGGAGAGAGCCCCTTATATCATCGAGATATCTCCACCTAGCCCTCACCCTATCCACCTCCCCAAGATCTATTGATGTCTCGAAAACACCTTCTCCACCCCCTACCTCAAACAAGATCCTACCCTGGGGATCTGCTACGAAGCTACCCCCCATAACATCCCTGCCATCTACATACTTAGTATTGGTTGCATTAACATGGATGAAGAAGACTGTGTTTTCAGATGCTCTAGAAGCTCCTAAAGCCCTCCAGAGATAGGATCTGTTTGATGGTATTATGCTTGGGTTGACAATAACATGTGATCCTGCTAGAGAGGCGATCCTAACTACCTCGGGATACATAGCATCAACACAGATCACAGAGGCTATTGAATACCCATATATAGTATTAAGCACAGCTGGAGGGCCTCCCGGGAGGACCCTGCTTCTCTCACCTGTAGCAGCGCTTGGAAATAGCTTTCCCCCAACAGCTATTGAGCCGGCTCTATCGATTATAGCTGATTTAGATGCTATAGAGTCTCCAACATCTATATATGCCGATCCTGCTACAAACACCTTTGCCCCAGAGATATCTAGGATCTCTTTTGAGAGATCTATATATCTCTCCATAGATATCGGTGCTCTGCCAAGCCAGTTCTCATAGATCGAGATGATCTCTGGGGAGGAGGCTGTAGATGCTATCTCCCTAACCCTTTTAAAGTTCTCCATAGCATCACCAGCTATCCTGGATTGGATGATCGATACCCTCAAGATCCTCTGGCTCATATGTTTTCAAACCCTCCCATAGGCTGGATCATGCCCTTGGATATCGTTATTATCCCCATGCTAACAAGATCCTCTAGGATCTTCCTCGCCTCCGCCCTATCGATCCCAAGCTCCCTCACAAGTATGTTAATGGCATCGAGAAATCTAAAGGATCCATATGTGTTGAACGCCTCAACGATCTTTTGATATGCAGCAACATGCTTAGACGGTATCCTAGCCTCTCTAACACCCTCCTCACCAACATGTATATACCCAACCCTCCCATCCAATGTCTCAACTATATAGTTACCCACACCATATCCCATAGGTCTTAGAACAACAACATAGAATCCTCTGGATATTAGGATAGCCCTTCCACCATCTGTGTAGATCCCAACAACCTTGCTAGGGAATCTTTTTCCAGCGATGCTTGTCCAAGGAGCATATACTATATCCGGCTCTCCACAGCTGACATGGATCCTACTAAGGTCTTCCCTAGATACGCTCTTGCTAGATAAGATAGACTCCTCCCTCAACCCCCATAGATCCTCTATACATATTGATTGATAACCCCTTCTAAATAGCCTCGATATGTGGAGCCCCATTATAGTTGCTAGAACAAACCTATTTCTAGATATGAAGGCCGCTCTCCTCCTCATAGAATCCTCTAGAATCTCCAGCGGGTTCAAAGGATCACCTTCTCATCATAGCGATATATAGAATGGAAAGGGCTATGAGGAGAATTGGAGATGTATAGATCTCTATAGAGCCCACCCTCCAACCAACTATTAAAAGGGTTTTAAGAGGCTCTGGAACCCCGAGACCCCTTATAATAGATGCTATCTGTGGGCCAAAGAGAAGGGCGAGACCTATTATAAGGATTACCGCCCCCAGTATTATCAGCATTATCCCCGGTACCTGTGTCTCGGGAGTGCTGAGCATATAGCCCCCAATATATTTATGATACGCTTCTATAATAGCTTCTCTATACCTTCATATAGCCCTTGGCTCTACTGAAAACCTCTGATCCTAGATCTCCCTCTATTTAGATCGCCATAAACACCTAACCTTTTAGGTTTATACCCTAATATCCCTGGAAAAATAGTATATACGGTGCATATCTTGGGAGAAGCAGTGCCCCATGGCGAGGCTTTGAGGAAGTACCAGAGAATCGTGATAGATATGGATATATGTATAAGCTGTGGAGCATGTGTAGCAGTATGCCCTGTCCAAGCCCTCGAGCTGGATCAGAATGCAAAGGCAAGGCTTATATGGGAGAAATGTATTGATGACTTCAGCTGCGTTAAAGTCTGCCCAGTGAACTGTATATGGCCATCCTCCGAGGCTCCACAGCAGTCTAAGGAGAAGAGTGGTTGGTATAGATTTGGCAGGGAGCTAGAGGATATCGAGAGGAAGATCTTTGAGGAGTGGAAGAGCAAATACGGAATCACGGGTGCGCCAGCCGAGCTATAATAATAGAAACAAATTTTGTATATAAAAAATAATTTTATATTATTTTTCCATAGATTTTAGCGGGTTTACTTAGCCCTACCAGTTATAACATAGACCTTTGTTCCACAGTTCGGACATGTCCCTACTATAGCCTTGGCCTTGTTCTTCAGCACAGTCTCTGTTGGGTTCTTCAGCTCAACCTTCTTCCTGCACTTTAGACAGAAGCCCTGTGGCATCTTCTCTCACCGTGTACTCATTACGTAAGGTGAAATTTAAATATTTACCCCCTGGAATCGGGGTAAATCTATTTCTAAAGTACTGTGGGGATTCCGAAGTGTGTGGCAAAAGGGTTTTCATATTACAGCTTGTGATAAAAAGCATATTATTCACTTTATGGGGTTCTCTATATATGTTTTAGAGATCTACCACAGCTAAACAAAGATCCATATGATCGTGATACAACCGTATTACAGCTAGGAGCCTCAAACCTTGAGGGGAAAAGGGATTATGGCGGTGTATCTCTACTCCTCCAGGAGTAGACCCATGTCAGCTAGATATTTCCTAACTATCTTCTTAATAGCCCTCCTAATTATATCTCTAAGGGATGTAGCCCTTATACCCATCATACTCGCCATCTCAGATAAAGAGATCTTCCTCGGTGTATCGAAATAACCCTTCTTATATGCGAATAGAAGCACCTCAAGCTGCCTCGGCGTTAGCTCGCCAGCCTCTATATGCTCAGCCCTCTTCAGAACAACTGGTTGGAGCCCTGCAGATGCCAGGGACTTTATAATATCCCTGAGGGCCCCCAGCCCTGGGACTAATAGTCTATAGCTCATCTCATAGCTGGAAAGGGGGATCCCCTCAACCACAACACAGTCCTCCTTGCTGAGGAGGGAGCATGATGAGCAGCTCCTAGCCCTAACCCAGAGTGTATTGTTCCCCAAGATCCTTACAATCCTAATACCCTTTCTAAGAAGCTGTGACTTGACCTCCTCAGGATCCCCGCTAACGATTCTAAGCATATGGCTCGACATAGTCCTACCAGGGCTAACCCTGACCATCCTTATATCCCAATCCATAGATGCAATAGCATTCGTCACATCACAATCCCTCCTAACAACCTTCACCCACACGTCGAGAAGGGTGGATGACATAATAGCCACTCATATATAATACATAGCGAAATATATATTGAACAACAGATCAGAGCTTAAATATAGAAGCAAGAGATACTCCAAACCATATCAAAGCCGAGCTCCTCCCCTTTCAATTCTATAGTAGATCACTGATCTCTCGCCTGGTTTAGTCCTGGGCCGGGTCTCCGGCCCATTACCCCTATCCCCTCCCGGGGACTCGGGGATATGGCTGTTAGCCCCCATCCATGTTCATCCGGGGGCCTGGTTGCCATGCTTAACCACCTCATCATCTAACCTAGTGCTAACATCAAAGATTATAAGCATAAGCAACATCCCCGCCCTAAAGGACAAGGCTTTCAGTTGTAACAACAACATAGTCTTAGCTATAATTAGAGTTTGAGTTCTATAGAGTAGATTAGATATGAGGCTGTCTCTAATTTAATAATGAATTATAAAACCATTTAGCAGAAAGCCCATTAAGAGGTATGCCCCCTCGATGATTCGCATTGCTTTGAGAAGAGGTGGGAGAGTAAAGATAATAAAGATACAGCTAAGACTAGCAAGGATAAGCAATGGCTTGATCCTAGATAGATTGGTTTGAAGTATCTATCCACAGATGGGAGGGGAGTGGTGTTCCCCTCGACAGAGCCCCATGAGGTGTGGATAAAGCTATTGAACCAACACCAAGGGCTAACTCCTCTCACGGTACTTCTGGCTATTTTAAAATATTTTTAGTTCCGTGAGAGGGGAAATACTTCGGTTATGTAGTTCTTTTTCTAGGGTTTTTATACATTAATATGGTCTTATCGCTTTTAGATCTACTCTGAATAAGGGTTATCTCTGGGGTAGCACATGTTATATATCTTTATATTTTCTTTTCAATAGTTAGTGGTGAGCTCTTGGAGGAGTTGGTTCTCTATGCTGTTGAGTATGCAAGAAACCTAGGGGCTTCCTATGCCGAGGCTAGATATCATAGGCGGGAGCTTAGGAGTGTAACCATGAGGGGGGATAGGATTATAGGTATTGGCTCCAGGGTTTCAGAGGGTATTGGTATAAGGGTTCTCTATGAGGGTTCCATGGCATTCGCAGCTACTGGGAGGCTGGATAGGGAGGGGGTTAGATCTGCTGTTGAAAGGGCTATATCTAATGCTAGATCCTTCTCAAGCCTTGTTAAGAACAGAATGTCGTTGTCTCGTGAGAGGTTTGGGAGGGCCTCCTACGAGGTTAGGGTTTTAAAGCCTTTTGAGAACCTAGCGATAGGCGATAGGGTTCCATATCTAAAGGATCTCTATAGGGCTGTGCAGGGCTCTCTAAGAGAGGCTAGGCTATCAACATTTATAGCCAACTATAGCGAGGAGATCGAGGAGAAGATCGTGATCAACAGCGATGGAGCATATATAAGGAGCAAAATCCCAAGGGTAGAGGGGTTTATAAATATAGTTATATCATACCCTGGGAGGGGATCTATGAGTAAGTGGTATGAGATAGCAGCATCCAAAGGGCTTGAGCTCCTAGAGGAGGAGATAGCCTCGAATAAGATCTCTAACATGGCTAGGAATATGGAGGAAACCCTTATAAGGGGTGTATCCCCTCCAAAGGAGAAGATAGATGTAGTTATAGGCCCAGAGCTTGTGGGGCTCATGATGCACGAGGGGGTTGGGCATCCCCTAGAGGCGGATAGAGTTCTTGGGAGGGAGGCTGCACAGGCTGGTGAGAGCTATGTTAAGCCAGAGATGGTTGGTAGGGCAAGGCTTGGGGGGAGGTATGCAAATGTTATAGACGATCCAACTATACCTGGTTCAAGCGGCTTTTACCTATACGATGACGAGGGGGTTCCCGCAAGACCGAAGATCCTATATAGGGAGGGGGTTGTGACAGAGCTTCTACATAATAGGGAGACAGCGGCGAGGATGGGTGTTAACAGCAACGGATCCTCGAGATCTATGGATTACGCCTCAGAACCAATTGTGAGGATGAGCAACACATACCTAGCCCCAGGCGATATGGAGTTTGAGGAGCTTATAGAGGATATAGAGCTCGGCGTATATATAAAGAATAATATGGAGTGGAATATAGATGATACTAGGTGGCAGCATAGATACATAGGGTTAGAGGCATTTATGATAGAGAAGGGGGAGCTGGGAAAACCTGTTAGAAACCCCGTGCTAGAGATAACCACAGGTGATTTCCTCAGCAGCATAGTCGGAGTGGATAAAAACCTCGAGTTCTTCCCAGGAACATGTGGTAAGGGGGAGCCCTCACAGGGTGTGCCTGTGTGGATGGGGGGTCCTAACGTGAGGATCTCAAAGATCTACCTGGGTGTGGCCCCAGTTGAGTGACCCAATATATATAGGTGAGAGGATACTCAGAGCAGCTGAAGCCTCTGGTTTCCAGGAGTGCGCTGTATTGCTGACAAGCACAGATAGATCTATGGTTAAGATTGCAAATAGCCAGCCAAGCGTTGTCCAGAGCTGGAGGGCATATAACGCCTCAATATATGTTGCAAGGGGTGAGAGGATCGCCCAGGCATCCTTTGACACATGGGATCTTGACGAGATATCTAGGAGAATCTCTATGCTATCTGGGAGCATAGATCAGCTAGAAAGATCCATGCTATATGCTCCACTACCAGACCCAGATCCGAGGGCACAGCCCCTTTCAAAGGCATTTGATGATAAGATTGAGAAGCTGATGGAGGATCCAAGAGATGTTGTTGATATGATGATCAACAGGGCTATTGAAGAGGGTGTTGAAAGGATAGCAGGCATCCTAGACCTGGGGATCAATGTTAGGTGCCTCGTAACATCTAAAGGGTTTAAGGCATGTGAGAAGAGATCCTTCATCGATGCACACCTAAGATCCTTCAAGGGTGAGGGTTCTGGGCACTGGGGATATGGATCTAGGTTCTATGATCCTAAGGAGATAGAGGAGGTAGCAATCAAATCAGCAGAATATGCCAGGCTATCGGCTTCTCAGAGGAGCATTGAGCCAGGCAAATATGATGTGATCCTATCACCAATGGTGTTTGGAGAGCTGCTAGACTCAATTATAAGGGGCTTCACAGGCTTCTCATATCTAGTGGGAACAACATTCCTAGTAAATAGAAAGCTAGGTGATAGGATAGCTAGTGAGGCTCTAACAATAAAGGATTCTCCTCATAGAGAGGATATGATGGGATCAACGGGGTTTGATGATGAAGGGATCTCAACTAGGGAGGTGCCCCTGGTGGAAAGGGGGATCTTCAGATCTCTTCTCCATAACAGCAAAACAGCAAGGGCTATGGGTGTCGAGTCAACAGGCAACGCAGGCTGGATCATGCCGAGGCCTTGGAACATATGTGTTGAGCCAGGTGATAGAGGTGATGAGGAGCTTATAAGGGATCTTAGGAGGGGCTTGATAGCTACTAACAACTGGTATACAAGATACCATAACTTTGTCGAAGGGATATTCTCCACGGTACTACGTGACGCTATATTGATCGTGGATAATGGGGAGATCGTTGGGGCCTCGAGGAGAATGAGGATCGCAGATACAGTTAATAATCTATTAACAAATATAGAGGCTCTAGGTAAGAAGCTTTATAAGGTTAAGTGGTGGGAGATAACAACACCGGTTGAATCACCCTATATACTTGTGAGGGGGGTTAGGATCTCTAGGTGATGCCATTGGAGGCTAGAAACCTCTACGACGCCCACTGCCATCTCCACGAGTTCGGGGATGACGAGGTAGAGGGGTTTGTTAGAAGCGGCTATGTAATCCTTGCTGTGAGCGATGATATGGGATCCTCTCTAAGAACCCTCGAGCTAGCTAGGAGATATAGCTCAAACATAATCCCATGCCTAGGGATCCACCCATGGAATATAGAGAGGGAGGGGTCTGAGAACCTCAGAAAGGTGGTGGATCTTATATACGAGGTGAAACCCAAATGCATTGGTGAGATAGGGCTTGACAGAAGATTCCTCCCAGAATCCCTTTTCGAGAGACAGGTTGAGGCTCTGAGGATCTTCCTAGAGGCATCTAGATCTATAGGAGCTGTGGTGAATATACACGCCGTGGATGCATGGAGAGAAGCCCTTAGAATTATAAGCAGGGAAGGTGTTGAGAAAGCTATATTCCACTGGTACAACGGACCTGAAGATGTGTTAAGAGAGATAGAGGATCTAGGGTATATGGTCTCGATAAACGCAGCAATAAAGATCCAGGAGAAGCATAGGAGAATAGCTGAGAAGGTGAGCATAGATAACATGCTCATAGAAAGCGATGGACCCTATAACTATAGAGGCCTGAGACTCTCGCCCCAAATGCTTAGAGAGACAATCTCCATAATAGCCTCTATCAGGGGTGCTAGGGAGGAGGATATAGCATTTGCTGTGGAGAGGAATTTCAGGAGATACCTCGGAATCTAAATAAGGATCTCTTCTACAGTTAATCTTCCACAGTCAAAACCTCACCCACTAGGATGGGGAGGGGGCTGGGGGTCTTAACAACAGCTATAGATCGATGCTCACGGATTAGAGAGGGGATAGTGTTAGCTTTAAAGAGTCGCATCGCTCCCTGAAGAGCTGTATGAAGCTCTCAGCACTCCTGATCCCCTCCAATATATCCTCATATTTATTGATAATCCTCATGAGATGTTCGTAGCATTCAATTGAAAGAGGAGATCCTAGTTGGATTATGAAGAAACAATTGACGCTAATCACTCCACATGATATCCCCCCGCTGCTTAGTAGCTCGAGACAGCTCTCGAGATCAGGTCTTGAGGGGATACACCCCTCTGGTGGGTGTGTATGTGCAATAGCTATAGCCTCCTCTATCCATGGAACCCTAACCCTGTGTCTCTCCCCCTCCAATATGATCCAACTGCCGCTCTTCAATAGGATAGCCATATATTCTATCCCACCCCTTCTAGCTGTTTCTAGGGCTAGGGGTTTTAATAGATCCAGCATATCCCTTTCAACGAGATCTCCTATAGATCTATAGAGATCCTTGATCCCTGAGCCGTAACCAGCTGATCTAGTAATTCTGATTTTAAAACCCATTATCCCCTCCAACTCCCTCAACCCTTCCTTCAGAATATGCTCAGGCTCGCTACATCTAGAGACATATATATCTATCTCCTTCTCCGACCCTGACAGATCTCTGATATGAGGATCATCACAGCCTAGATCCTCCTCTACATATTCCAACACCTCTAAGGCTCTATAAAGGTGGGAGGCCTCTCTAGATCTTCTAGTTTCTTTCTCAAGATAGAGCTTCCCCATATAGGGATCCCTCGATCTATCTATAGACGCTATATCTCTCCTCAACAATTTCGTAATTAGGAATATATCCTCGGAAACCCTACCTTGATTATATCTTACCCCTAAGATCTAGCCATGGCTTTAAACACGCCGATCTCCACCACCTCTTAGCCACACCACCATTGATATTACATATCTTTGGGAAAACGGGGTCTCCGAAAACGCTTTTCAAAGCCACTATATCGTCTTCATAGCCACATGTCACCATTCTAATAACCTCAGCCACCCCCTTTCCACATCTATCGGAGATCTGATCCCAGCTATATAGCTGGTACCCCATCTCCCCGAACAGCTTGAGAGATGCTTCGTTATCCCCAGATATAGTTGCTAATAAATTCTCTGATCTCATATCGCTTAGCACCTCCTCAGCAGATGCTAGCAAGATCTTACCCAACCCCTTACCCCTATACTCAGGTAGAATAGCTATGTAGTATATAACACCTAGCACACTATACCCAAGATCAACCGTGTATATCACAGACTGCCCCACAGCTCTCCCTCGAAATATGAGATCTAGAACAACGCCTCCATAATCCTTAACAGATCTTGCGAAGTGGTGGTGCCACCTACCCATAGAAGCCCTTATAATATCTAGAGATGAGAAATCCCTATGTATCATAACCTCGATCTCGCCTTCCTCCATCATCACACCGTATTAGAACTCCACCACAGATTCTACAAAAACAGATAATTATATATCTGCAAAACAAAGATAAGTTCCACCAAACCAAAATACTTACAGCTGAAAGCATCGCCCCTCCGGAGCCAGGGTTAGATATTATTAAGTCTCTGAGGAATATCCTTCATCCAGATACTTCTATTGGGAAGAGCTCCCTATTAATAGCTATGTGTTTATATTGCTGCCTTAAATAGAATATATTTGGGGGCGGGGCGGGTCAGAGGTTCAGCCCATCTTCACAGATCTGCTAGCCTGGTATACATCATCCCCGCCCCTCTAACCGCCTTGAGGAGGATTTAGTAAAAAGCCTTGTCCACAATGGCTGGGTAGCTTCAGAGATCAGGGCTATATCTACATAATATCTGAGGTTTTTTGACCTACGCTCTAATATTCATGTTAAGCAGTTGTCTAGGAGATTTCCTGAACAAAGCAGTAACACCGAGATGATCTGATCGATAAGACCTTAGGGTTTCTAGAGATCCTACTGCCCCCCAGCTAACTATAAAGATCCAGAAGACATGGTAAACAGTTCTATCGAGAACTAAGAAGACCTTGTTGATTATATGTCTGAAACTTTAAATAATCTGACCAACTATTATTTCTGGTGCATAGAGTGGGTCTGGCTATTGAGGTGCGTGTTGGTAGGAAGAGAACCATTGTTATCCCCAAGGCTGTTGCTGAGGCCCTTGGAATTGATGAGGGTTCGAAGCTTCTGCTAGAGCTTAGAGATGATCATATCGTGCTTAGGCCTATACCCGATGCGATAACCCTTTCGATTATGGGTGAGAAGATCGCTAGGATAACCCTGGAAGAGCTTGAGGCTACAAGCCTTGAGGAGCAGAAGAGGTATCTCGAAGAGGCCTAGCATTCTTATAGATACATCGTTTCTCCTACCAGCTCTAGGGGTTGAGATTGAGGGTGATACGGAGGTTATAAAGCTGTTTAGAAGGCTTGAAGTATATTATCTTGAGATAGGCTTGCTAGAAGCCATGTGGAAGATACTGAGGATCGTTAGTAGAGAGAAGCTTGAGAGAGTAAGAATAGGGTTAGAGGCTATTAGAAAGAGCTACCGAGTTATAGAACCACCGCCAGAAGCCTATATCAAGGCCATCGAGATATATGATAAAGGACATAGGGACTATATAGATGCTCTACACTATACAACAGCAAGAGCTCTCGGACTATTATTTCTAACAATAGACTTCAAGTTCATAGAATTCTTGAAGAACAATAGCTACCCAGTAGAGGGTGTGGTGATAACTCCTAAAGAGCTAAGAGATAGAAACCTTTATTAAGTTGATTCAACAACAATGATCTACCCAGGTAATGGGGGCTCTGCTCCAAACCCAGGCAGGCCTATCCTACTAAGAACCCCTTGCCACTGGGATCAATAACTATCCACAAACTCACAGAGATATCGAGACCTCTGTGAGCCTTCCAACATGCCTGAAAACGAGCTCGGACAACACAGGACGCTAACATAATAGACAGAGCGGAACTTGAGGCATCCATAAATGTATTGATATGTAAAACTTCTTCACCCCGAGTTATATAATACTTATTCTATTTTAGAGAAGGAACTATAAATGGGCCACCTGGATATCCCGATCCCTGTGAATTAGCTGTTTGTGATGATAAGTCTTGATCTCCTAGATTGGGATCTCTGGATAGGCTTTCACCCCGCCCTGAGGAGGCTATGCTTTAGTTATGAATATTAGTTTTCCTCGTTAATCTTATCTGGTAATATAGTTGGGTGTTGTTGCTGAGGCTATGCTTTCGAGGGTTCTTGAGGAGGCTGTGAATAGGATTGCTAGGAAGGTTGCTGAGGGCAAAAAACTATCAGATCAAGAGATAGTAATACTATATCTAGATATCATAATGAGATCTAATGATAAGAGATTCGAAGCAGTTGACAAGAGATTCGAATCGATTGACAAGAGATTCGAAGCCTTTGAGAAGAGGATTGAGGCTATTGATAAGAGGTTTGAAGCAGTTGACAAGAGATTCGATGATCTAAAGGAATATGTTGACAAGAGGTTCGATGATCTCAAAAGCTATGTGGATAAAAGAATTGATGATCTAAAGAGCTATGTTGACAAGAGGTTTGAAGCAGTTGATAAGAGGTTTGAATCTCTTGAGAAGAGGATTGATGATCTTAAGGATTATGTTGAGAAAAGGTTTGAGGCTATTGATAAGAGGTTTGAATCTCTTGAGAGGAGGGTTGATCTAGTATATAGTGAGGTTTCATCGATAAAGACTGATATTATAAAGATGATGAAGGAGTATATGGAGAGGCTATACGGTGGGAAGAAGGAGTAAGAAGATCTTGAAATATTGAAGGAAACTCTCACCACCTTATGCTCTCGAGTGCCTCTTCCACAATTTTTACCTCTCTATATCTTAGTATGTGATCTAATATCTTGTTCATCATGATCTTAACAACTCGGGTATCTACATCGATAGGGAAGCCATATAGAGGAACATACCAAGGCTGGATAGGTGTGAGACTACCTAAAAGCTAGATCCTTTACATTGATCTATAACTCATAATATATCGAGAATCTAAAAACTCAGATTTATAAGCTGGTGGGGCGGAAACTCGCCTCTGGCGCCACTACAAATGCTTATGATTCATTGTTTTATGCTTCCGCTAGGCTCCACGAAATAGCTATGAAATAATGTCTTCTAATAATATTAGTGCTAAGGGCTGGAATGTTGTCTTCATAGCGGTTCATTTATGTTTCCTAATGCCATCCTTTTCTATGGGTTCATCGATATAGATTGTACTATGCATACTTGCTAATGTCCTTTCATAACTTGTTTTGAATAAGTAAGGGTGTTGGATAGATAAATCATGGTTGTTAAGGGTTGGAGTGCGTATCGATAGACGAGCTTGTTAGGGGATTTGAGAGGGCTTTGGTAGAGTCTTTTCTAAGCGTTTTCGGTGATAGGCTTGTCTCTCTTGTTCTATATGGCTCATATGCTAGGGGGGATTTTAGGGGGGATAGTGATGTAGATCTAATAGTTGTTCTTAATGATGTTATAGATAGATATGCTTTACATCTAGAGCTTGACAGGGTTGAGGAGCTGTTAGCACCTATTCTAAGGTGTTTTAAAAAATATGGATATAACCCTGTTCTATCGCCTATAGTACTTGGCATTGATCAGGCAAGGGATATCCGCCCACTCTACTTAGATGCTGTCTTTGACGTCAAGATCCTATATGATAGGGGTAGCTTCATGTCAAATATCTTCGAGAGGTTGAGGAGGAAGCTCGAGGAATATGGTGCTAGAAGGGTTAGGATAGGTAGGAAATGGGTTACGGTGTTAAAGAATAGCTATCGATTTGGAGAGGTGATAGAGTTTGAATAACATTGATATGGCTAGAGCATATATAGAGGAGGCTGAGAGGAGGATAAGGATAGCTGAGATGATGCTAAGAGAGAAAGCGTATGCATATACCATTAGACAGAGTCAAGAGGCTGTGGAGCTGCTTCTCAAGGCCTCACTAAGGCTTATTGGGATCGAGCCTCCTAAATGGCGTGACGTTGGCCCCGTGCTAATAGAATTCTCAGATAGATTCCCAGAATGGTTTAGAGAGAAAATACTGGAGCTAGCAGCAATATCCCGCTGGCTCAGACGCGAGAGAGAACCATCGATGTATGGTGATGAGGAGCTCGGCCTACCACCTACAAGGCTATATACAGAGCCATATGCTCTTAAGGCAGTTGAAGGAGCAAAGATCGTCTATGTTTATGTGAAAAAGCTTCTAGACAGCTACCTACCTAGCCAACAAAGATAGGAATCCCAATCAAGCTAGTATAGACATCTGTTTAAAACATAGAATGATAAATAGCTAGACGAAGATCACCATTATAATCTAACTAAGACACCATATTGTTTCTAATAGGTCAGAGCCGATGTTAAACATATAGGGATGATCCCACTCCTCTCAACAAACCTTGGGATTACAAACTGAAAGCCTCGTCCTTTAGGGTGGGAATGTTGTTAATGCTTATAAGCTTTGCTCCACAATCCTTTTGGGCCTCGGCGGGCCAACCTCTAATAGCTATAACACCCCTATCTCTATGCCCGCAGGGGCCGAGCGTGATATCTTGATCAGAACGGTGATGCTAAGGCTATTGCCGGATGGGGAGACTGAGGCTAGGCTGAGGAAACTATGTGATATATCTTCAAAGCTCTGGAACGAGATCAACTATGCTAGGAGGAGGCAGTTCTTCGAAACCAAAAAAGTAGATCTTAAGCAAACATATAAGGAGTTCTATGAGAGGTATAAGAAGCTGATTGGATCTGCAACTACACAGCAGGTTCTGAACAAGAACGATGAGGCCTGGAGATCGTTCTTCTCATCTCTGAAGGCTAAGAAGGAGGATAGGCTACCACCATTCATAAAGAAAGTTAATCCACCCGGATATAGGAAGAGGGGGAAGACCAGAATATTATGGACAGTCCTCAGAAATGATCAATATAACATTGATGGCGAATATATCGTGATAAAGGGCTTAGGAGCTATCGGATCTATAAGGGTTAGATATTCAGGTAGAATACATGTTTCCGGGAAACAGGGTAGGGCTGAGATACACTATGATTATGATGATAAGAAATGGTATATTTATGTGTCATACGAGGTTGATAAAAAGGTGATCAGGAATAGTAGCTTTAGAGTGCCTTTAAAGCCCCTCGGAGATAAAGAGGCTGGCATTGATATAGGCATCAATAACCTCTTAGCTGTATATGTTGATGATGGATCTGCTTTATTGGTTAATGGGAGGCCTTTGAAGGCTATTAGCTTCTACTGGAGGGAGAAGATATCAGAGTACCAGAGTACTCTGAATAGATATGGTCTTAGGTCTTCTAAGAGGCTTAGGAGGATGTATAGAAAATGGAGGAAACAGATCAAGAGCTATATAGATTGGGCTGTTAGGAACACAATAGAATGGCTATATAGTGAAGGTGTTAAGAGGATATATGTTGGTCATCCGAAATATGCTTCTCAAGAACCTGGCAAGGGTTCTAAGATCAACTTCGAGATTATCCATATATGGAGCTATGGATATCTATTGAGAAGATTGAGAGAAGTTGCAGAGGAATATGGTATAGAGGTTGAGCATGTAGATGAGGAAAACACATCCAGAACATGCCCAATATGCAGAGCAATAGAGGATCACAAGAGAATATCGAGAGGACTATTCAAATGCTATAAGCATAACATTGTATTCAACGCAGACCTCGTGGGGGCATTCAACATACTAGCTAAGAGTAAAGCCATAACCCCGAGCCCCGCACTATGCGGGGTAGGGGTAACACGCCTAAGACCAGGCGAGAGGCTGAACCGAACAATAGCTCGGGATGTAGCCCAAACCTCCCCACCCTAGGGGGAACCCTCACCCTTCAGGGCGGGGAGGAGGTCAGATATGATTACACATATAAATCCTCTGAGTCCTAGATATGCAGGGCTAAATTTATGAACCTTAATGAGGCTAAAAACCGAGTGAACCTTAATGAAGCTAGGAACCGAGGTATAATCGGTTCTATTTTCGCTATTATAGGTGTGGTGTTATGTATATCTGTTAGCTTCTCCGACGGTTTTCCTGTAATCATCTTAGGATTACTCCAGATAGTATCGGCTCTCTACATTCTGTCACATATCTATGAGGAGAGACGTGTTTTTTGGTACTCCCTTATCTCTGTAACCCTCTATATACCGCCTAGCGTCGTTCTCTTTCTATTTCCCTTACACACATCACTATTCGCCCTTCTCTTCACCCAGCCTAGGGATCTGGAAGTGTTTACTAGCATAGTTAGCTCCTTGGGGGTATACCTAGTTATTGCAGCATCAGTGTCAATAGCTATATCAGGGTTCCTCTGGTATAGAGCTCTCGAGGCGGTATCAACTAGGCTTGGAAAAATTCTCTTCAGATGGAGTGGTCTTATAACTCTAGTAAGCATAATACTGCAGGCCCTCAGCATTATCGAGGTCTACACAAACGCAGGACTCATATCAACACTCATAGCATATTCATATTTAATAGAGTTAGTGGGTTGGATATCATTGATTACAGCATTTTACTCATTTAAACCATAGCCTGCTTAACCTTACGGCTACTATGTTCCAACAATACTCAAGTAGCTTAGGGGCGAGGTGAGATATATTCTCCCTAGAGCTAAAACCATGGGTAGCATGTACTCTCTAACCCTGATCTCTGTAATTATTATGGATGTTCTAGCTAAAGTAAGGTTAAGATAAATAAGTTAAGAGCGAGCCGAGAGGATGCACGATCCTCTGATCTCCTCCCATCCTAGAGGAGGCTTTCAGCTGTAATAGTTGATCGGTGCGCTCTATAACGGTGAAGTGTGGATAAATATAAAAGCCTCTATATTTTTCTAGCGATAGTAATAGGATGTAGTTGAGGATATACCTAGCCTTTATCCTCTTAATGGCATCAGTTGGGCTTCTAGATTCTATCGCATTGTATAGGGCTGCTGCACATCTTAAAGCCGATCCCATATATCTGGGTATAATCAGCTTCATCTGGAGTTTGATCTATATAATCTCCTCTATATTCTTCGGCTATCTAGGTGATAGATATAGGGTGAGGGTTCTAGGAGTTTTATCAGCGTCCTTGCTTATTATCTCTACACTTTATATCCTATTCTCACAGGATCTGTTATCCCTATCTATAGGCTATGCTATTCATTCTGCGGCAACAGCTTCTGGCAGAATCGCTGTGTCGATAGATGTTTTGGAGAATAGTGATAGAGATGCTTGGAGCGGTATCAACCTCCTCCTTAGAGGGGTTTTCTGGGTTTTCCGAGCAGCCCTTATATACATAACGATAGGAGCTGGATATAGCCCGGGGGTAGTGATTGTTATTGCAATCCTAGCGTCAACAATGCTAACAATGATTCAGGATCCTTTGATTCCTAGCAGAAGATTCCTATATAGGCTAGGAGATACATTAGATAGATATTATAGCATATCCCTTTTAAGAGGATTGATAATATCTTCACTACTAGATGCTAGCAGTAGAGGCATATATAATAGGCTGAACAGGATCTGGAGTGCGAGGATGCCCAGCCCAGCTCTACTAGCTATTTCATCAGCCCTTTTAACAGCATCGGCCGAGATGATCTTGACACCGGCACCCTCTATACTATCCTCGAGCCTGGGCTCTCGAGGATTATCCCAATACCTAGTCCTCTCACCCATGCTAGTAGGGGTGCTAATGATCATTGGCTGGATAGCTATAGGGATAACAGCTCTGTGGAGCCTATGGCTAGTACTTGCCACAGCACCTATTATAGCGGTTATACTGAACATAGTAGATCTATATAGCACTGCGATAATCTATATACTAGCCATATATATGCTATCATATAACATGCTAGAGATAGGCATCTTCAACAGCTATTCAAACACAACCTCGGGATATAACATGGGTGGATACCAAGCTATAAGAGAGGTTGGGGGCCTTGTAGGAGGGATCTTCTCAGGCTATGTAGCTACATATCTCGGCTATCTAGCATCCCTCTCTATAGGCCTATCCCTAGTGATTCTATCAGCTATTATTAGATATACTGCGTAGCATTAACCAACATCCTACCGAATATGGCTTTCCATAGATCTGACGGCTCCCCGCCTTTGATGGGCGGGGTTCTTCCCCCACTGGGGCGTCCCTCATGGTTTAGGCACCCCTCACGGGGGCGGCATCATCGCCTTGGCTCAGGGCCCGCCGTCAGCTGCGGGCAGTGCGTGGCTCCTAGCCTGCTAGGCTCGCCACGCACCAACTCCAAGCATTATCATGTAGCAGAGAGTTTATAAGCCTACCGCTCCCCACCTTAAAAGGCGAGGCTTCTAACCTTTGGTGAGGAAATATAGAAAGATCCCATATCTAATATGAAAAACCATATAAATATCTATTTCCTGCTAGTGCTAGACAGCATTAATATAGATATAACACCCAACGCTAGTAGAAGCACAGCCACAGGCACATGTGCCTCCCAGAGGGGCTGTAGCGTGCCGATTGGCGATATAATGCTTCTAGAGATCCTCCCAGAGTAGACAAGGGATACAATGGCAATTATATATAGCCCTGCCCTCAAACCTCTAACACTTAGGAGTAGTCCGAGGGCTAGGAGGAAAGCTATAGCTAGGTTCTCTAGAAGGAGGAAGGGTGGAAGGGGAGTTAAAAAGCCTATTCCCAAGAAGCCTATGATCAGAAGGGATGCGAGGATATATAGGGAAAACTTATGTAGCCTCCCCACAGGCATTGCAGAGCTTCCTAGAAATACTAGTCATAAGCATAGCTATATATTATAAGTCCCTCCCCACCCTAAAAGGCGGGGTTTGCCAGTTGTTTTGCCAAGGAGAGGCAGAAGAGATAGGCCTAGGATTAAGAGGAGGTTGTCTATATGGTATGGAGATCTTATGGGATGTTTAGAGCGGAATTTCATCCCAGTTCAATAGCCTTACTAGATCCCCATGTCTAGGTGTTCTTCTTCTAAAGCCCTCTAGATATCCCTTTTCCTCTGCTAATCTATATATATATGCTGAGAACGCGGGAGCCCCAGTGGCCCCTGGCGAGTTGTAGTTAGCTATATGAATGCTTCTACCCCCCATCAACACTATGGGATCCGATACCAAGCCTTCAGAGCCTATTACCTGGCTTCTTATACCCCCTGGGATCCTCTCTATAAGCATTGAGGGTTTAAGTCTTGGGATGAACCTCGCAACTCTATATGCCATAGCCCTTTTCGATATACTGCTCCTCCACTCGGCAATAGCAAGTGATAGGAACTCTCTGCTATATAGAAGCCTTAGCTTGGGTGTGATGGGTTTTCTAAATAGAAACAACCGGATATCCCTGGGGCTTGTGGCCAGCCCTCTATATGCGTAGGGGCTTAGAACAGGCACCGCGTTTGGGCCGACATCGCTTTGCCAGTTATGCCTCACTATATAATGGGGATCTAGGAATGGGAAGCCCTTATGCCTCGGAACGCTATAGATGTTCCTCCTAATCCTAAGCCCTGAGGAGGGATCTACACGCCAGTAATCACCTCTGAAATATAGCACTGAATATTCTCTTCCAAGGCCTATCTGTTTTGCTAAATCTAGTGATTCGCCGCCGGCAGCGTTGATCATTAGTTTGCTCCTCACACTATAAACCCTATCCCCAGAGGCTATTTGGATCTCTACACCGTCTGTCTCAGATACCCTTATAACCCTGGAGCTGCCGAGGAATCTAGCACCATTAGAGATGCTGAGCTCCACAAGCTTCTTAGCATATGCCCCGTAATCCACAGATGCCTCGCTATTTATTAAAAGGGCCCCCTTACACCTCACCTCAGGCTCTATCCTCGAAACCTCTTCAGACCCTAGAAGCTCCATCTCCCTCCTATCCATACCATTCTCCTCACCCCATCTGATGTACTTATCAAGCTCCGAGAGATCTTCATCCTCAACCGCCACCTTTAGGGTTCCAACCTGGTTCCACGGAAGACCATAGATCCTCGAGAAGGTCTTCCAAAAAACATACGATTCATTCGAGGCCCAGGCGGAGAGCCTCCTCCTCCTAGGATCTAGGTGGAATGGCCTATGTATCACACCGGTATTCCTCGAGCTAGCATGTAGAGCTGGCTCCCGCTCCCTATCTATAATAGCTATTCTAGCATCTAGATATTCTGAGAGCCAGAAGGCTATCGAGGCACCTAGGATCCCTGCGCCAATAACCACTATATCGAAAACCCTCTCACCCAATTAACATCCCTTTCTCTCAATCCTACTTTCAATATCTATAATAGACACTCTAGCCTTAAATAGGTGTTTAAGGAGATATAGGGGTCACAGCACCTTCTAAAGCATATACTATTAAATAACACTATATCTGTGATGGGAGAGATTGAGAATAGCGATATGGGCTGGAGCAGTGGTTAGAGGTGGTGAGCCTGAGATAGTGCGTGAGAGGACAATATTTATTGAGGAGGGGGTTATAGCGGGGATATACAATGGCTATGCGGTGGATAGTAGTGTTGACATGGTTATAGATCTTAGGGAGGGAATAGCCCTCCCACCCCTTGTAAATCTCCACGCCCACACAGCTGACATGGGGTTTATGGAGCTAGCATCTGATCTAGATATAGATAGTATTGTTGGAGAGCCATATGGCGCTAAGTATATAGCTTTGAGGGCTAGGTGGAAGGAGATCCCTAGGTATATATTGAGGTTTCTAGAGACACAGATAGAGGCTGGCGTGGGGTATGTTGCGGACTTCAGAGAAGGGGGTGAGGAGGGTGTTTTACAGGGGCTCGAGGGTAGCAAGGGTTTCGAGGGGGTATATATACCTATGGCTATGCCTCTCAGCATCGGCTCCGAATCGCTTGGAAGAGAGGTCGAGAATCTTCTGAGGATAACAAGGTGGATAGGGGTTTCATCACCCCACTACTATGGAGAGGATCAGCTTAGGGTTATAGATGATATTGCAAAGAGGCTCGGAGGATATATAGCATCGCATATAGCAGAAACCGAGGAGACGAGGGGCGAGGGTGATTATGAGATGATAAGGGGTCTTGAGAGGCTGAGACTAGTGATCCACGGGGTCTATCTAGGCTATGAGGAGCTCTCAGAGCTGGCATCGAGGGACGTGGGCCTCGCTATATGTCCTAGGAGCAACATGTGGTTCTCAAGACCGCCAAGCATTAAGAAGATCCTGGACTCGGGGATCAAATTCGGGATCGGGAGTGATAATGGGGGATGGGTGAAACCAGATCTATGGCGTGATATGGAGGCGCTAATCCTTATAGCAAGGCAGCAGGGGATAGATATAGATCCCATGAGGATTATAAGAGCCGCAACCATAGAGGGGGGAGAGATCCTGGGGTATAGAAACTATATAGAAGAGGGTGTTGAGGCAAATATAATTGGTATTAAATCCCCCTGGATAGATCTTAGATACGTGGCTAACATACCCTATGCCATTATTAAAAGGGGAGGGCCTGAGAGCATTAGAATATCAATTATAGGGGGAAAACCCATTAGGATCGATAAGGAGGTGATATACACACACCGATAGGCTTTATAAAACATGCTTATTAAATAGCTATCAACTATATCTAGGGTCTCTCAATGGCCACACCTCTCCATAGCACACTAGGATCTATAGGATCTATCTTAATAATTCTATTAGGCATTGTAATAGCCCTAGCCGGCAAATCCCTGGCCAAGCTAGTTGCATTCCTCTTAGGAGGCGCAGCTCTAGGAGTGCTGCTATACTACTTAGGAGCCCTTCTCCTTGAAGCCCCGCTCCCGCTGATCATAGGTGTGATCGGCTTTATAATAGGGGGTCTTCTTGGGCTGATATTACTCCCGATAGCCGTGGGCCTAGCCGTGGGTTTGATATTCTTCTCATTAGCACTGCCCCTAGCTGGGGGTTTGCTGATACCGTTACTTGCAGGTCTAATAGGGTTTGTAATAGGTGTTCTACTATCAAACCCCATACTATCTCTAGCAACCGCAGCTCTAGGTGGGTATCTAGTATACATAGGTCTTCTCGGTGTAGGGCTTGAAAGGGTTATAGCTATTATTGGAGGGATAGCAATATTTATTCTAGGCCTCCTTATCCAGCTACGCTAATGACTCTCTACTACGAAAGAATAACAAGGTAGTGTTTCATTGGTTGCGAGTTGTTTTCCAATCATTATGCGATCTTCTCTAGATGCTCTGTTTTAGAACTCAGTATTATGCTAAGAGATTCAGTCGATATATATCTGCCAGTTAGTATTGGCTCCTCTCTCACCACCCATCTTCTATGCTGTGCCTCTCTTAGCTTCTCTACTACTATGTTCCAGGCTTCTAGATCCTCTAGCTCGTAGATCACTAAGAACTCGTTATCATCTAAGCCATAGCTATATGCTGTATAGGATCTGATCTTTTTGCCCATCGATAGAGATCTTGCTTGTGAAGCGTGTTCAACCATGATCTTCTTCCTCTCCTCAAAGGGTAGTAGATACCACTCAGGGGATTTTCTCATGGGATATGCAACGATATATTCATAGGGATCCTTAGAAGCCCTCGCCACATACTCCCTCAAATCCTGGTGTGAGGGGAAATACTGGGATGGCCTGTAGACTGCGAGAAAGCTTAGCACCTCATCGATATAGCCACCATATCTACTCCTCAATGTGCTTCTAAATCTAGCTATAGGCCTAGGTGTTTCTGAGGAAATCCATGCCAAAAGATCCATGCCAGCCCTCAGCGGTAGATATAGATTCATCAGAAGAGCCTCCCTAGATATATCCCTGAGATCTGAGGAGAGAGCCTCAGCGATATCATCTCTAGAGCCTGATAGCCAGAAGCTTCTATGGAATTTCAGAGCCTCTATAAACATATACATAGAACCACCCAGCCTCCTCTACTTAGAGGAATATAAGGTGGGCTGAACCAAAGCTGGTTACAAATGGTTACAATTGAAAGCCCCCTTTTAGGATGGGAGAGGTTGGGCTAACCCATAGTAGAGCTAGATCTTTCGATTATCTGCTCACTTGAATTGCTGTTGCTGGAGTGTGAGCTTTGGGTTTATCCTCTCCTCCAGCGCCATACCCATTAGAACGAATCCAGCCATATAGCTCGTTATACCGGCTATCGGTGCGAAGAGCCACCACCAGGCCCCATTTATCAATGCACCCTCGTTATATGCCTCGTTAAGCATCCTACCCCACGATGGTATGTTTGGATCTCCAAAGCCTATGAACTGGATTAGAACCTCCGTCGATATAACCCCTGGGACGAGGGATACTAGGCCATATATTGCTAGGGGGGCTAGCCTTGGTATAACATATCTCCTAAGGATCCAGAGTCTACTGGCGCCAACAGCTATAGCGGCCTCTATATAGGGCTCCCCCCTTATAGCCATTGCCCAAGACCTAGCTAGCCTAGCCAAGCCAGGCCATGAGACAAGCACTATTAGCCCATATAGCACAGACATAGATCTCCCAAGGGCTACTGTGGCTATCATTATCAGGGGTAGGGCTGGTAGGAAGAACACTGTATCTGTTACGAAGGTGAGCATCTGATCCGAGAGCCTCCCAACCCTAAAGCCAGATATAGATCCTATAGATATTGCTATTAGAACTGTTGCAGCTGCAGCAGACAAGCCGAAGAAGTTAGCAACCCTCGCACCCTCTATGAACTGCCTCCATACATCAGACCCCTTTTGATCTGTCCCCATGAGGCCGTGGGCAAGACCGAGGATCTTTATTGTTATGCCTCGAACCTCGAGGGTTATACCGCCACACCTATTTGGATCTATACATGTGTATGTAACATTTATGACGCCCCTTATCCTTGTCCCCTGATCCAATAGCAGATCTTTTACAGGGTTAACCATCACGGGGATCGGGGGTTCCTGGATCCTATTTAGGAAGGGGTATGGAAGCCTTATCGATGAATTATATATCTTGGATCCCCCGCCAGCTATGGTTTCCTCTGCGAGGAGAATGGTGTATCTTCCAGCGGCGATGCTATCCCTCACACCCCCATATTCCACTGTGACAAGCTTACCCAAGAGATTCTCGCTTACTATGGATAGGTTAACCCTATATCTCACGCTATATTGTGAGGAAATCCATATGCTATATTCAACTACCATGGATCTAGCGGGTTTATATGGATATTCAAAGCCCCCAGATATTATGACATATGATCCGGGCTTTTCAAGTGTAATACTAAGCGAGTATTGATCATAGCTATTTATAGCTATATATCCATTAGCTCCCTCTACATGCCATCCCTCCAGCCTCTTAACAATTGTAGGAGGTAGCCCTGGCTCGAATATATATGCAACCCACATAGGCTTAGCCAGATAATCCGCCTCCCACATACTCTCAAACGAACCTATATACCCAGCTAGCATTGAGTAGGTACCTAGGGCTGCGTAGAATATTACTATCGAGAGCCCTACATAGAATTTCACCCCTAGTGCTCTCCAACCAGCCCTCTCTATAGCCAATGGGATCACCTTGTATATCCTGCAATACCCTGCCTAACCCTTGGATCTAGTATCGCTATCAATATATCGGATATATATAGGGATAGCGATACCAACATAGTGGAGATCACGAAGAACGCATTCATAACTGGTATATCATTATTCTGAATAGCCTGGTAAGCATAGTAGGCGATCCCCGGCCATGATGAGACTATCTCCAAAGCGATCGAACCACCAAATATCGTGGGTACAGAATACGCTATCTTAGTCATTATAGGTGGCCTTATATTTGGCATAACCTCTGATCTAAGCACATCCCATTCAGAAAAACCCTTAGCCCTAGCTGTTACAGTATACTCCTCACCTAGCTCAGAGGCGATTATGGATCTGAAGAAGTAGGCCCAAACACCATAGAATGATAATATAGATGCTATATATAGAGGGGTGAGATACCAGATCCAATATCTAATATCATGAACCCCAGTGATATTCGTTGTTGGAGCCCTAACAGGTAGTGGGAGAAGATATATCCCCCAGGACACCTTAGGCATATATGCGAGGAAATAATAGATGATCAATACAAAAACCCATACAGGTACTGAGAAGCTTGCTAGGCTCGAGATCGTAACCAGGAAATCCAAGACCCTCCCCCTAGCCCTCGCAGCAGCGATCGCGAGGTAATATCCTACGAAGATGGGGATAACAACTGCGAATATATATAGAGCCAGGGTATATGGAAGCCTCATCAAAATCTCTGATGAAACGCTTCTCATAGATGTTAGCGAATATCCAAAATCAAAGGTGAGGGAGTTCTTTATAAATATAACCAGCTGATCTGGGAGGAGAGGCCTTGAAAGCCCATAGGTTGCTGAAAGCATTGAAACCCAGCTCGTATACCCAGGATCATCAGAGGATCTAACAACAGCCCTGAAAAGAGGATCTAGATATTGAGTGGGTAGAAAAGGGTTAGCCCCTAAAGCAACAGCCGGCAACACCCTAGTTAGGAGAAAGAAAACAGCTAAAGCAGATATGAATGTTACAAACGTCATAAGGCCTCTAACAACTATATATCTACTAAGCGACATATAATCCCCGAATATAACTATATGCTAGAAAATAAATATTAAGATCCACAGGCAAATAATCAAAAAGATATTTATAATTGAAGGCCTTGACCTCTAGATGTGGAAGGAGATCAATTCATCATATTCCTTAGCATATAAAGCCTATGTGTTTGGAAACAAAAGGCCTGTCAAGGCTTTTAAACCATTAAGAAGTGATTCGCTATCGTAGAGAGTGTCCCTAGATGAAACCCTAAAGCATCCTAACCTATTATATCTAGCCGAGCAGCTACACCTAAAAACCCAGCTGTTCTTCTCCAGCTTAACAAAGATTGAGATTCTTATATGATAAGGATTAGCTATGATGCTAACCATCGATAAATAACTATGTTGGTGGATCTAGTGTGACCGGTAGGTCGGGGTCTGAGAGGACTATGGAATTATTGCTTATGTAGAACTTAATCGCTTTTATATATACACCTCTCATAGATGCTTTTTTAAGTAGATCTGGTAGTAGGGGGTCTACGCTACTAGGGCCGAAGATCCTTGCTAGTGGGTGGCCCGCTATGAAAACCAGATATCTATCTCTACCCTCTAGCCTAGAGAGGATCTCTATATGTTTTCTACCCCTGAGGCTTATAGTATCTGGGTATCTAGCGCTCATATCGCTTGGGTGGAAATACACGGCGCTCTTAAGCTCTACAAGCGCTTCTCTATCGCCTCTTCTGAGAAGGAAATCGATTTTCGTTCCTCCAATCTCTATATCCCTCTTATGAACCCTATATCCCTTGAGCCATTCTATGAGGTTATTCTCGATAGATGCTATGAATGCCCTCTCCTGCAATTTAGTATCTATGAGTGTCCACATATCCCCATCCACATGTGAACCTACCACCCTCAAGCTAGTCTTTCTACCTTTAATCCTGGTACAGAGAATCCTAGAACCTCTATATAATATATCGATCAGCCTACCAGTATTGTTAATATGCACCATAGCTTCTAGAGATCCACATACAGCCCTACCAACAAACCTATTCTCACGCCTTATAAAGACACACTCAATAGTATCACTGAGATCTATAATCCGTAGCATTAGGTTCCACATAATATGACTGTTAGCATAATAATGAGTTTTTAGATTCCTCTAGCTACCATAGCTATCCCCGTTGATCTAGCAGAATAGAACATCTAGAGCTTAAAAACCATCATATCCCACAGAGCTGATAAGCCCTCGACTAGTTTGGATGATGCGCCTCTACTTGTTAATAGCACCTAGATATAGAGATCTCTGAGCTATAGTGGGCAATATGAAGGAAAAATGAATATTAGTAAACCCTAGAGGCCACTCACCCGAGAGCGGTTTGGGCCACCCTTTATTAGTGGAGACATATGAATTGGCAGTCACCTCGGTTAAATGATATACCCCTAATCTGTTCTCTGCTAACGTGTAACCAGGATATAAATTCTTAATAACCCTCTATCCCGGAATTGTTTAGAGGATATTGTTTTGAGCATTGTATTTTTAACAGGCTTCTACCCACCCCCTGAGACTGCTAATGGTGTTAGGATATACTATTTTGTTAAAGAGCTTAGGAGGAGAGGATATAGTGTTACAGTTATAAGGATGTACCCTAGGATTATATCCAGCTTCGTTGAGAGGGGTGGCTATGGAGAGACTATTATAAACCTCAGATCTAGTAGATATGCAGGGCTTATCGGTAGAATCGCGGATCTCGCTGATGGAGTGCTATCCCCACAGATAGATAGGATCCTCGAGATAATCAAGACCCAAGGACCATCCCTCGTTATAGCCTCTGTACCCCCTATCGAGGCGGCATATCTAGGCTATAGAATTTCGATGAATCTAGGCACCCCTCTAGCCATAGATGTGAGAGATCTAATAGAATTCTACAGAGGAGATGGATTTATAAGGACTATCTATAGATCTTACTCGATGAAAAAGATCCACAAGATATATAGGGAAGCAGATCTTGTCACCACAACCACCGAGGCTCAGAAAGCTGTTCTGCAGAGCATTATAGGCCGTAGAGATATAGTTACAGTTCATAATGGTGTTGATATAGAGCTCTACACAAGGATCTATAATATAGTGGCACGACATAGAAAGACAGAGGATATATATGAAATAGTGTTTCTAGGAGATCTCAGCTGGAGATACCATATGCTTGAGGAGATAATAAAAGGCTTTTCACTAGCATATAGAAAATCCAATGGTAAAAGACTAAAACTTAAAATAATAGGTGATGGTCCTCTTAGGGAAGAGCTAGAAGCTATAGTTAAAAAGCTTGAACTCCAGAGCGCTGTATCTTTTAAGGGGTATCTAGATCGAGAGGTGCTCATCAAAGAGCTAATAACATCTGACCTAGCTATAACCGGCAGACCCATGTCCATGGATCTATGGAATATAACTAGTATGAGATCCACCATATATGAATATATCGGCGCAGGACTGCCAATCCTAGCTTTCGGCCCTAAACACTCATATATAGAGAAGTTCATAAAATATTACTCTATAGGGACATATATAACCAGCAATGATCCTGTGGATGTATGTGAAGGCATTCAATCTATGATCCATAGGTTGGGTGAGTTTGATAAAGATAAAATAAGATCAATAGCTAAAATATATGATAGAAACCGCCTGTCAAGAATATATGCAGATACTATAGAAAACCTATTAGCAAGAAAACATTGATATCTATATCCCTCACCACATAGTACAACATCTACAAAATACTATTTTATTACTAAATACTTCTCCCATCCATATCCCTTTAAATACTGATAGATCGGTAGGGCTGTCGAAAATATTAATATAGTATTTATTGATTCGTTATGTTCTCAATATATGTTCTATATCTCTTGATGGTTCTTTCAAATCCTATTAGCTCATCAGCTATTCTCCGGGCCCCCTCGGAGATCTTGTCTCTGAGCGTCCTATCCCTCGAGAGGATCTTTAGGGCTTCAGCTATACCCCCGATCCTCTCGATAATAACCACGTTCTCAAGGTGTTTTAACCCTGGTATAATTAGCTCGGCTCTCTTAGAAGTTATGGTTGGTACTCCATATAATATTGATTCTATCAGCTTTATCGGCACTCCACCACCGCTCACTATAGGGGCCAGCGAGAGTGATGCACAGCAGTAGAGGGATCTTAAGATGTTATCTGGGACTATCCCTAGGATCTTAACCCGCTTATCAGAGATCCTCCCTCCTATATATCTCCCTATACCCCCAACTATAGCTAGATCTATATCTACTTTCCCCTTATAGATCCCGTTCAAGACGCTATTGAGAGCATCGATATTCGGCTTGTGAGGGCTTCCAACGAATAAGGCATAGCCATTACACTCGAGACCTAGGCTTTCTATCAACTTCTGATCCCTTGAGCTGCAATCCCTTCTAGAGCCTCTTACCGTTGGGCCTAGATAGTGTGTCTCTAGGTTATAGAGCTTCTTGATGATCTCTTTATCCCTTAGGGATATAGCAATTCTGTTGGATATCATCCTCAGAGATCTCCACTCAACAGCCTTCATGGATCTATATGCGATGTCTTTAAGATATC
>JAWAXC010000011.1:29407-32523 GCA_038897115.1 Sulfolobales archaeon
CTACCGTCTATGAAGAGTGGATATCTCCGAGGCCTGGTTTTCGGGGATAGGCCTAGGGATCTTAGCATTGAGAATAGAGGTGCTTGTATATCTTCAAAGCTAACCTCATAATCGAGTATAGATGCAGCTATAGATAGTCCTGTCCTCCACCCTGTATAGGTTGTTGGATCTCTAAATATTACATCCCCTATCTCGTAGATCTTTATAGGTTTTGGCGAGTACTGTGTGGCTGAGAGGGTTATAAGGTTACTTATAATTATCGAGGGCCTTGCAGCGGACATCTCGCTAGAAACAGGGTTTCTGATCCTCAGGAAATCTGTGAACCCTAGATCTCTCAAAAGCTGCTCCGGAACCAAGACATGTCTATAGACCTCGGTGAATCCAAGTCCAGCCATTATATCTCTCAACATTCTTCTAAGGATCGAACTATGATCCAGCCTGCCTGGGAGTGTTATCTGCAGCGGCTCTGGAGAGATCTTATTCAGATCCAATGCTATCGCTATATCCTCAACAAGATCCACAGGCTCTATAACATCTATCCTATACGATGGTATATAGACCTCAACCCCACTATCTAGAGGTTTAACACCATATCTCATCTCCTCAAGAGACCTGGAGACAATATCTACCCCCAAATCCTCCAAGCCTATTAGCGATAATGCCCATCTAACATCTAGCATCATCCTCCTCACCTCCCCCATAGGAGTTTCTAGAACCCCCCATGGGGCGTGTATAGATACCCTCTCTATAGCCTTATCCTCCGTACCCTCTGCAATGGTTGTAGATAATATCTCTAGTGTCTTTAAAACATACCCTAGATCCGTGCCTGTCACATCAATCAAAAGATCTCTTGTCCTATCCGTGATCCTTGTGAGCTCCGAATTAATCACCGGAGGCATGCTTATGATCTCACCGCCACAGACTATGCCTGGCACCCTTCCATCCCTATTCGATATATACCCATATAGCCTCCCCTGCTCAGTCACCTTCAGGATCTCCTCTATACTCAATGATCTCGAATATCCAAGTGGGGCGAATGTTTCTCTAGGCTCTAGCTCTCTATATATACACTCCCTGCCGGGAACCTTAGAGAGATCGTGAAGACCTATTGCAACCTTCCTCCTCTTCCTACCTATAGTTGCGTGGAGCTTCTCCTGAAACTGGATCAGCTCTTCTATGAACTCATCAGAGCTTCTAACCCCCCTTATAATAGCCATAGCTATATATGGCCTCTGCGGGACATCCCTGACCTCTAATCTATAGCCGCTATCTCTATAGACATATCTGGGGAGGCCGATCTCTATCCCTAGGAGCCCTTTTAAAGTTCTCGCAACACCCTCAGAGATCATCATATCGAGTCTATCGCTATTAATCTCAACCTCTATATAGCCCTCACCAATTCTTTCAACCTCGCCCTTCACCCTCATTAAGAGCCTCTCTAGATCTGATTCCGCGATCTCCCTGCCCAATAGGCTGAAGAGCCTCTTAGTGGATAGCCTTATAACTGGCAACTCTATACCACCTCAGCTTCTCGAGGGAGGGGGTGTAGAGCTCCCTTATATCTGATATAGAGAGATACGCCATTGCAAGCCTATCAACACCCATGCCCCAGGCCCCCACATTATGTTTCACCCCAACCATTCTAAGCACCTCTGGCCTGAACAACCCTGATCCAAAGATCTCTATATATCCCAGCCCCTCAATCCTAACATATCCTTCAACACTAGGCTCTGTGAAGGGGAAGTACCCTGGTTTAAACACAACCTCTTTAAATCCGAGAGCCCTTGTGATCTGGGTTAGTATGCCTAGCAGCTTCCTCAGATTCATATCCCTCTCCATAGCAATGCCATCCATCTGGTGGAACTCAGGTAGGTGTTTAGCGTCTATAGCATCGAATCTAAAGACCCTCCCAACTATGAAGGCCCTCACCGGAGGCTCTCTATGTGTATATAGGTATTTAATAGTAGCAGCCGTGGTCTGGCTCCTCATTATAAGCCTAGATGCTATAGATCTATCGTATCTATATCCCCAGCCCCTCTCATGCTCCCTAGCAACGAGCTCTAGGAGATCCGCATACCCCTTAAGATCAGCTGGGGACGATTCGAGAACAAGTGTATCGTGGATCTCCCTTGCCGGGTGATCCTGTGCTTGGAATAGAACATCGAAATTCCAAAGCTCCGGCACAACAAGATCGTCTGTGATCTCCTCAAACCCTAGTGAGACCATAACATCCCTAAGCATCTCTAGGAAGTCTACATAGAAGTGCTTATAACCCGGATAGATCTCCCTTGGCTCTGCCTCAACATTATATGGCCTTAATATAATCTCTGATGGCTTTCTAGACAATATATCCTTTGTTATCTTAGAGATGATCTGTAGATTCTCGGTTCTTCTAAGCACATTATAGCCCTCATCAGTAACTTCGAAATATATCTCCCTCCTCTCCTCCCTAGAGAGCATCTTCCTCCTAACAAGCTCCTGGATCTCCTCATCTGTTAGGGGTATCTCATCCCTTTCAACGCCTGAGATACATTTTGCAAGGGTCTCTCTATATCTCTCTAGCGAAGCCCCTCCCACGAGGATCAACATATCGCCCTCAATCCTGACCCAGCCCCTTCTTCTAGACCATGCCACCGCTATCGAGGCCCTCTCCTTACCCATGGCTCTCTCTGCCTCTTGAATAGATATAGACCCCCCTTTCTCCGAGAGAAGCCTTATAAGATCCTCCTCGGGGAAGGATCTCAGATTCTCGATACCCTCCCTAGTAGTTCTATATATATATTTGGTTTTCCTCTCAACCCTCACAAGACCCTTAGCCGATAGAGCCTCTACCAGAGATGCTATGGTGCTCCTCGGTATACCACTGGATCTTGATGCATCCTCTATAGAACCCCTCCCAACCATGGCTAGGGCTTTTAAAACCTCCCTCTCACCCTGGCTTAGAATCGGTTCCGAGCCTGAAAATGGGGGCCACCTCCACCATATTCATAGAGTGGTAGATATAAACCCTAATATTAATTCACATGGGAGATCTTGAGGAGACGCGTGCTCAGAGACCTCGTGCTCCAGAGGATAGAGATCCTTAGAGAGCTATCGTTTAAAGCAATGAGAGAGGG
>JAWAXC010000012.1 GCA_038897115.1 Sulfolobales archaeon
CAGAGTTTAGCCTTCACCCTACGTCTCCCAGAACGGAGAAGAGATGGTTAGATGCTATGTTTTTCTTGTTAGTGCTTCTACAAGTCTGTTTATCACTATATCTCTTAGGCTGTCCATGCTTGTTCTTAGCTGCTTCATATCAGCCTCTAGCCCCTCAACCCCTTTCTCAAGGGCTTCAACCCTCTTCTCTAGGAGCTCGATCCTCATTGTTAGGTTCTTCTCAACCTCCCCAATTCTTCTCTCAAGGTTTCTCCCAAGCTCTTCAACCCTTTTCTCGAGCATGTCCATCCTCTTCTCAATAAGATCCATTCTCCTCTCAATTGAGCTCATTCTCTCTGATAGGCTCTTCTCAAGAGCCTCCATCCTTGCCTTTAAACTTTCTTCTAGGCTTGCCATTCTCTTCTCAATCGCGTCCATTCTAGCCACTAGCGTCATCCTTGTAGCCTCCATCAATAGGAAGCCTACCTCCCAATCGCTTAGCTTCTCACCTCTAACGGCTCTATCAATGATCTTCTTAGCATATTCTGTAAGTATGGAGGCTATAACATCTATCCCGATAGATGCGACATGCTCAGCCATAATCCTCTAGATATAGATGCTATAAGAGTTAATAAAAAACATAGCCTCTCAATGTTTAGGTGACCTCAGATATGTCTAGAAAGCGGTATTATAAGATCGGGGTTTTAAGCCCGAGGCTATGGAAACTAATCTCTCCATGTCCTAGGAGGGCGAGGCTTCCAGTCATAACCTCGATCTGCCTCCATTGAGACCTCCGGATCATAGGTGTGGGGAACTTCTATATACAGGATATTTATCTAGCTTAGCAAAAACCCCTGGGGAACTCTTTATGAAGGAGCTTTAAGTAGTCAGGCTTTTAGCTCTAGAGTTTAATTATCGAGCTACCAGGTTCAACGTGTTTTAGAGCGGTGATCAGCTCTCTTCATGGTTGCTTGTGCCTGTTATTTTCACTATGTTTGTTATCTTGGGCAAGGCCTTCTCTCAACACTTGCCTATAGATCGCAGGTTCATTAGGTATAAAGTCTCTCACTTGCCAATGCCTCTAATGCTTTTAAACATCTATTATAGGTTTTGAAGGCTTTAATAAAATTACTAGTCCTTATCAATTAATTGCCTTGTGTTTTCATGTTTAACTTCTATAACATATTTGTCGATCATTCTCTCAATTATGGCTCTATATCTATTCACGCTCCTCTCCTTCAGCTCACACATGGAGAGAAGTCCAGAGAGTCTGATCGTCTCTGTTCTAGCTTCTTCCAGTTTCGTTGCTAGTTTAAAGTGTAGTGAGGCTTCGACTGAGGATAGTTCTAGGAGTGTTTTTAAGAGGTTCTCTCTGGTCTCTCTATTTTCTCCCTGGCTCCCTACTTCTCTAGGCATTTTTTAAAAACCTCCTGAAGGGAATATATTGTTTCGAGATCTTTCTCAACCTCTTCTAGCCTTCTTCTTAGATGTTCAATGCTTCTCCTCTTTTCCTCGATTCTTCTCAGAATGATCTCCTCGGGATCATTCATTAAGAGTATTCACCTTGTGATAATTATCTCCCATAATTTTTAAGTATCTCTTAACATCCTCTATCCTAGTAGTTTTATTTTCCTAGCATAGACTCGTCAATCTTGCTAACATCTTATAGCGATCCGTAGAGGGCGATGCCTCAATAATATAAGATAAATTTATTGATATGCTTTGCTTAATATCGGGATCTTTTGGATCTAAACACATTGTTGGATCGAAGGATCTTGGCAAATCTATATAATTTGATTAATAGGCTGCGCGATATATGGTGCTTATTATTTTCTTCTAGATCTCTATACGAAGATATTAGAGCTATCTGCGAAGATATAGATCCTTTTAAGATTTCTATAGCGTCTAGCCAAGCCCTGGCTTCATCCTCATATATAGGTCCTTTGAAGCGATAATCATGCTTCTCAACAAACCTCTCGGCATATCTTAGTATGGCTCTTAGCTTCTCGATCTGAATATCTATTAGTTTACCCCTGCTATGTTTGCTTAGCCTATTAATGATCATATAGAGGTGTTTGTAGCATAGTATCGATGATGAGGATAAGTATATAGCAATAGCTTCTTTGATGCAGTTGGTAAAGACGTTTACATATATCAATTCAAATTCATATATATAGCTACAGAGATTACAACCGCTCCAAAGCTTCCCAGGCTCTCGGAGCCGTATAGAGGCATCCTTACTATTGTTTAGCCTGTCTATATAATCTTTAAGCATATCAATATATATCAAGGTAGAGCCGAGTCCGTCTATCCCTGGAGATCTCTTTACAAAGTTAGCTAGCTTGAACGCATGGTAAGGGCAAAAACCATGACTTATCCTAATGTTCTCCCTTACAGAAGGATCGTTAACATTTTCATAAAGCAGATTCTCATAATATCTATCTTCAAGCCTATCTAAAAGATAGCATATCGGGCACCTCTTATCCCTGCTTCTCATTGCATCAGATATATTTATAAAGATCATTCTATCACATAGAGCGATATACCCACCTGCTATAAGATGTATAGAGGAGCTAATCAATTTTATTACATTAAGATAACTCCAGCAAAGCTACATAATCTAATAGCCACCCATAACACACAAATAATTCGGACTACAGAGAGCTATAAAGATCCAAACCAACATCTTTTTACTAAAGCCTTTCCTATCTGTTATGAATGAAAGCCCCATAATTTAGAGTGGGGATGAGGTTGGGCTACGGGAAACTTGTTTAAACAAGATATTTATACAATTTATCAGCGGAGGTTCATTAGATCATCTTTCACCGAGCGACAGCTCATCATCAATATCTATATTTCTAGGCAATCTTATAATTATGGCTTCTCAGCAGGGTTAGTTAGAGTTGGATAACGATGTTGTTATAGACCAGGGTATCTTTTAGCTTTTTAAAGATAACTTTTTTGGTGCCCTGGCATGAGGATCTATACGGATAGGTATATCATCACCCCAGGGCCTACTGAGATCCCCTATAGGGTTAGGCTTGCAATGGCTAGGGAGACAACTAATCCTGATCTGGATCCAGAGTTCCTCGATCTATATAATCGTGTTAGGGGGAGGGTTAAGGATCTCATATCTGCACAGAGATCTGATGTATATCTAATGGTTGGGGAGGCTTTGATGGGGCTTGAAATAGCTATTGCTAACATGGTTAGGAGAGGCGATAAGGTTGTTGTGATAGCTAATGGTGTATATGGCGAGGGATTCGCCGATATTGTTAGGGCATATGGTGGTGATCCTATCCTAGTCGCCTCTAATGATTGGAGGAGATCTGTTGATCTCGGGGATCTCGAGAGGGCCCTTGAGAAGAACAAGGATGCAGATCTTATAACCCTTGTCCACTGCGATACCCCCTCAGCCCTTCTAAACGATCTAAGGGGTGTTGCTAGGATCGCAAGGGATAGGGGTGCTTATCTAGTTGTAGACGCTGTTTCAAGCGTTGGAGGGGTTGAGGTTAAATTTGATGAATGGGGCGTTGATGTTCTCATCACAGGCTCTCAGAAGGCTCTGAACGCGCCAACAGGGGTTACCATAATGGCTATCTCTAAAAGGGCTTGGGATAGGATTGAGAGGACAGGCTATAGAGGCATATACCTCTCCCTCAAATCATGGAGGGACATGCTGGATGGCAAAGGCGTTTTCCCCTACACCATGAGCGACCCCCTGATCTATGCCCTTGATGAGGCTCTGAACATCCTATTTGAAGAGGGGCTTGAGAATGTATTTAGAAGGCATGAGCTTGCTAGAAAAGCCTCTTGGGAGGCCGCGGCATCCCTAGGCCTAGAGCCGTTTCCAGCCTCTATAGATGATTCATCACCAACTGTTACAGCACTGCTAGTGCCTCGGGGTGTTGATGAGGCTAGGCTTAGGATGCATATATGGAGGAAATATGGTGTCATGCTGGCTGGGAGCTGGGATAGGCTGGAGGGGAGGGTTCTGAGGATCGGGCATATGGGTATCCAGGCATCTAGAGGACATCTTATCCAAGCTTATACAGCCCTTGCAAGGGGTTTAAGAGATATGGGTCTCGATGTTAGCATCTCAAAGGCTGTCGAGGCTATAGAGGATGTGTTTAAATAGCTTTTCAAATCCACATATCTTTATAGTCTCTTCGCCCCCATAGCCTTAGAGGCTGTTGAAAGGGCTTTTATCTAGCTTTTGAAAGAGGTTGCAAGAGGATCTGGGTTAACTTGTTTATACTGCTCGGTCTACATGTGTTGTATTAATATATCTATTTGTGAAATATATTTTGGGGATAATTTGGTTAGGGTTAAAAAGAGTCTCGATGCTATGGATATAGAGATTCTGAAGATACTCTCTAGCAACTGTAGGGAGAAGCTCGAGGATATAGCCTCTAAGGTTGGTCTGAGCTCTCCCATGGTTAGGAAGAGGATCGAGGTTATGGAGAAGCTCGGAATTATAAGGGGCTGTGTTGCGAGGGTTGATATGTCCATGCTTGAGGGGGTGTCATCGAGCCTCGTGCTGATCAGGCATAGGGGGTCTTCTAAGCTTGCCGAGTCCCTCTATAGGCATCCAGCTGTGGAGAGGGTCTATATATCAAGGGCTGGGGATACAATAGTAGCCCTTGTAAGGGGTGTTGGTTCTGAGGGTGCTAGGGAGGTTATCGATATGGTTAGGAGGGAGGCTCCCGATGCTGAGATCATAGATGTTGATCAGATCTATGAGAAGCCCTGGGTGCCTGAGAAGCCAGGGATATCTATTATATATAGATGTGGATTCTGCGGCGGCGTTATAATCGGATCCCCCTATGTGCTTGAGCTGGGGGATGGGATAAAGACATTCCACGGCAAGGAGTGTGCAGAGGCATATCTCCAGAAGAAGAGGCTTTTACAGGCATAGCGGTGGACATGGATCAGAAGGAATATTAGGCTGGAACGCGGATAAAGTGATTAAGGGGGTTAGGAAAAATTCCAAGGTTCGAAGAGCTGACCGAGAAGATAAATAGGTTCCAGAGAGAGCTTGTAAAGCCATTCGTTGGTAGGGATGAGGAGACCAAGGTAGTTACTCTCGCACTCATGACGAGGGAGCATGCTCTATTGATAGGAGAGCCTGGAACGGCTAAGAGCGCCCTTATAAGGAGAGCCGCTGCCCTTCTAAACGCTAGGTTCTTCTCCTACCTCCTAACCAAGTTCACAGAGCCCGACGAGATCTTCGGCCCTGTGGATATAAAGGTTTTTATAGATGAGAAGAGGTTTAAGAGGGTGATCACGAGAACCCTGCTCGATGCTGAGATAGCATTTCTAGACGAGATCTTCAAGGCTAGCTCAAGCATTCTCAACAGCATATTATCGATTATAAATGAGAGGATATACTACGAGGCTGGAGCTGCGATAAGGGTTCCCCTGTGGAGCTTGTTCGCAGCATCTAACGAGGTTCCAGATGATCCGGAGCTTGCCGCGATATACGATAGAATGCTTTTGAGACACCATGTTAAGCCGGTGCCAGATGATCTCTGGAAGGATCTTCTGAACCAGGAGTGGGAGAACGAGAAGAGAGAGGATATCGTTGATGTGGAGCCTGTCCTCCTAATGCAGGATCTTATGAGTATAAGGGACGAGGTCTTTAAAGTAGATCTCGAGGGGATCAAGCCTAAGTTGATAAAGCTCTTCGCAATACTCGAGTCGAAGGGCATACATATAACGGATAGGAGGAAGGGTAAGACGCTTAAGGTGATTGCTGCGAACGCAATCCTAAATGGGAGGACAAAGGCGTTGGAGGAGGATCTTCTTGTGCTTAAATATGTAGCTCCAAGGGATATAGATGAGTTTGAGAAGGTGAATGTGATCCTTCATGAAGAGCTTAAAACCCCATATATGTATTTGAGAGAGCTGGAGGATATAGAGAGAAATGTTAAGGAGCTTATGAACTATATAAGCTCATTCCAAGCGAGCTATGGCTATGCAGAACCAATCACCCCAGGGGCTAGAACTACGCTATCTAGGTTCTACGAGGAGAGGCTCAACGAGATCTACAGAGATCTAGAGGCCCTTAGGGAGAGGGTATCAGCTATAATAATAGAGAGTGGGGATAAGAATGTCGAGGCATATGGGAAGAAGGTGATAGAGCTTATAAGTACTGCAATGGAGAAGATAAGGAAGAGGATAGAGTAGTGATATAATGCCAGGTATACTTGCTGGTATAAGATATGATGATCCTCTTGTGAGGTATAGAGGGGATAAGCTGGTAGAGATTGTTAAGAAACTCTCAAGATCTAAGAGGGCTGATACGATCAACACAGATCTTGGGATAGATGTTTTCTACCTCTTCTACCTCCCATTCCCCATACTAGTTCCTCCCAAGAAGGGCGAGCTGGATCCGTGGACAATGCTTAGATATATGATCGCGAGGGAGATCCTAAGCAGTGAGGAGGCTAGGAAGATAAGGTATTACACGATAGCCCACAGCGGTAGATCTATAATAGTGGGTGCCAGCTTCCTAGAACACCTGTTAAACGAGCTCAGCCCACAGCAAGGGGGAGGGGGAGAAGGTGGTGGGGAGAGTGAGAAAAGGGATCAGGGGGAGGGGGAGGGGGATGAGGGTGGTGATAGAGATAAAAGAGGATCTAGTATTAGGGATGCTATTAGAAACGCTCTTAGAAAGGTTGGGAACGAGCTAGAGAATATCTCCAAGCTAGAGCATCTCTCCATGGGAACCCAAGCAGGGACTGGATCTCTGTTGGAGATGATAGAAAACTCCAGCGATATCCTCAGGCTAGCTAGGAACACAGATGTTCAGAAGCTACTGGATAGCCTTAGCTTTATAGAGGATATGACCCTTAGATTCAGGAGGAAAACAATTAAATCACCTAAGGGAGAGGTTGTTGGCTATATAAGGGGTTCCCACATACAGAGGGCATCTAGATCCGAGCTAGCCCTTTTCGAGGATGAGGAGGCCAGCTGGGTTCTTCTATATAAGTGGGCAACTGGCAAGCTGATCCTATATGAGAAGGTTGTGAGACAGGACTACGGGCCCCTCTATGTTCTCCTAGATAAATCGGGATCCATGGATGGTGAGAAGATAAGGTGGGCGAAGGCAACGGCGATAGCTCTCTTTATGAGGGCTAGGAGGGAGGGTAGGCCATTCCTAATAAGGTTCTTCGACTCAGCACCATATAGCCTTATAAAGGTATCTAGATCTAGCAAGCCCGGCGAAACCCTGAGGCTGATGGACTATCTAGCTAGGATAAAGAGCGGTGGGGGGACAGATATAACGAGATCCATTATAGTTGCGTGCCAAGACGTCTCGGAGCTGAAGATGAAGGGCCTTGGAGAGCTTATATTGATAACAGACGGTGAGGATAGGATAGCTGAGAACATGGTTAGGAGGCATCTGAAGGAGAATAATCTAAGGCTAATAACTGTTATGGTTATGGGTGAGAACCCGGATCTCAGGAGGATCAGTGCTAAGTACTTCAAGGTAGCTAAGCTAAGCAATAAGGAGATGCTAGAAGTTCTAGAGCTATAGCTCAAGGGTTATAACTGAAAGCCTCGCCCTTCAGGGCGGGGAAGAGGTAATAGGTAAGGATAACCCCTATATCTGGATTATATCTCTGGATATCTTATCCAATATAATTACATCACCATTATCTAGGATCGCCACATCGCTCTCAACCCTGAGGCCGAAGCTACCTCTAAAATATATCCCAGGCTCCACCGTGAATACATTGCCCTTTTCAAGGATATCGCTTGAGTTTATAGATAGATAGGGTGGTTCGTGAACCTCTATCCCTATGCCATGTCCCGTTCTATGGAGTATATTCTCCTTCAACCCGTACTCTGTTAGGCAGCTCCTAACCCTAAGATCTACTTCAGAGGCTCTCACACCTGGGGATATAGATGATATGGCTTCTGAGAAGCATGTTGATAGCTGTGAAAACCTCTCCCTAACCTTATCTGGGATTGGGCCTAGATGGTAGAGCCTTGTGAGATCCGATATATAGCCCTCCACAGACACCCCTAGATCTATTAGAACTAGATCCCCATATGCTAGTCTTCTATCACCTGGTATATGGTGTGGATTCGCTGTGTTCTCGCCAAACGCTACTATTGCTTTGAATGCCTCGTCAAAGCCCATCGAAGCTATTATGCTGGAGAGCTGTGATGCTAGAAACTTCTCTGTAATGCCAGGAGCTAGGATCCTATAGATCTCCTCAAAGATATTCTCAGCAGCCTTTACAGCCCTCCTTATAACCCCAACCTCATATAGGGATTTCCTCGCCCTTAGATCCCTAAGGATCTCTGATGCTAGATATGTAGATATCGGTGATAATATTTCTCTGAGGTATAGGTAGATCTTGAGATCCATTGTATCCTCGAAAGCACCCCTCCTACCATATATCCTAAGCCTTCTAGCAGCCCTCTCGATAAAGGTGCTAACGTCATCGGAGTCACTCCATATAAGTATATCCATGTACCCCCCAGCCCAGCTAGGTATATTAGCTAGCCTAGGTGCTATGAGGATCCTCTCTCCATCTGAGTTCATTAGAAGCAGCATTAGCCTTTCATAGCTCTCCTCAGAGAAGCCCGCTAGATATCTGAAATTGGGGGATGGGGTTAAGGCTATATAGTCGATACCCATCCTCCTCATAGCCTCTGAGGCAGCTCTAGCCCTTCTCTCAAGCTCTCTAGCTATCTCCTCTGGAGCCCCCACTCCTTCGTCCCTATACACTCTTACCAATCATTTTTAATATATTCGTAATAAGCCATAGATCCTCGATGCTCTCTTGATAAACGCCTTTAGCTATAGATATGCCTATTTTTGATCTCCTATATGTTCTCGATATATATCTTTATAAGTCTCTATACAGATGTATAAGCATGCCTCCTACGGATATATCGGGCTTATAAGGGGATTATGCCTGTATTCACATATCTTCTCTGGCTGGGATTACCGTGTTTTTAGCAGAATCTCTAGGTATCTATCTAATCCCCTTTGATGTGTATCCTTTTATAAGTAATATTTATGTAATATTCCATATTGGTGTATCACTTGGAGCTCACCCTCTTGGGCGAGGTCACATCTATAGTTAGGGATCAGGTGGTTGTGAGGATAAGAGATCCTCTTAAGATACCATCTATAGGTGCTAAAGCCATTCATAAGCAGTCGGGGAAGGTTATAGGGGTTGTGAACGATGTTATAGGCCCTGTATCCTCTCCATACGCTGTGATCAAGCTTGGTAAGGATGCCTCGGTGGGGGTCGGGGACGAGATTCTATATGAGGTTAGGAGGAGATCTAGATGAGCACAGATATAGAGGGTAAAATAGATCTTAGCGAGCTACTGGCTAGAGGAGAGGTTATATACGACTATGATAGGGGCGAGTATATAGATGTTAGAACAGGCCTTGTGATAGAGGAGAGCGTCGTATCCCTTGGAAAGGAGTGGAGGGAATATAGCCCAGAGGATAAGATAGCTAGGAGCAGGGTCGGCCCCCAGCTAACCCATAAGGTTCACGATGCGGGCCTCACAAGCTATATAGATCCTAGGGGCTCTATTGGGAGGAAATATAGCAGGCTCAATACAGCTACTAGAAAACCAACTGACTATAGAGCTAGGAAGGAGGTGGAGGCAAAGATGATTATGAATGATGCTGTGGCAAAGCTAGGGCTTCCAGACTTTGTTGCCGAGACAGTTGGCATGATGATCAAGGAGGCTTCTAAGGAGAATCTCCTGAGGAGGAACACCCTAGCCGCAACTGTTGGGGCGATGATAGCGGAGGTATGCAAGATCTATGGAATACCCCTCGAAATTAAAAGGCTTAGAGAGACCCTAAGGATAGATGAGAAGAGCCTACACAACGCAACGAAGAAGCTATCCTGGGCTGGGATATTTAACGAGCTTAAGAGGAAGAGTAGGGAGAAGGGGGATCCCACCTCGAGATCGCCTATGTCTCCAGCAACATATATACCGAAGATCGCCGGTTCTCTAGGCCTCAGCGATGATATAGTGGTTCTCTCAAAAAGAATCCTCGATGTACTTATAAAGGTAGACCCGACATCTGCGTCTGGAAAGAACCCTGAGGGAACCGCAGCGGCCTCGGTATATCTAGCATCGATAATCCTAGAGAATAAGAGGTCTCAAAAAGCAATGGCAGATCTTCTGGGGATATCTGAGGTAACGATAAGAAATAGGTATAGAGATATAGTTGATAACCTGGATATTATAATCTATATATAATTATTAAAATAAAAAATATTTTTATCGATATAAAAATCTCTGATCTACCATACGATGAATGGCGCCTCGAACCTATGCCTCTTACCAGTCTTCTCTATCCTTGCCGGTACTCCGTAATATACTTGTGAGGCTCCGATCCATGATTGCAGAGGCCAGTTTCCTAGTGAGGGATCAAACATTTCTACCACATTAGGTGTTACTCCATTGAATCTCCATTTATCAATGGATAGCCCCTTCTCATAGTAATCGCTTGGGCTCTTAGTAAACAAGATCTTTTTCACTGTTTCAGGTAGCTTCTTCACAGGATTCACAGCATCTTCTGGGATTATAGCTTCACTTGGAAGCTCTTCTACTAACTTGGATAACTCGCCCTCAAGCTTGAAGTAGCTTGGCTTCTTTATAACGGTATCTGCCCATCTGCCAAGTCCATATGGAACGTGAATTGTTCCAGGAGCTGTTGTTGCCTCTACAACAGCTGGAGCTTCGATATATCCTGCTGGTGTTACGATTCTAATCACATCTCCGGTCTCGATACCTAGCTTCTCAGCATCTACAGGATGTATCACTGCGAAATTTTCTGGGAGGATCTGTCTTATCCAGTAATAGAAGGTGCTTCTATGCTTAGTGAGTAGCGGGCCTGTTGAGAAATATAGCAAATATGGATAATCCCTCTCGGTATAGATAGATCTAATTGGTGTTCCATGTAACCATCTATCCTCTTTAGCGATAGAAGCAGTTATGGGGGCATATGTTGCTGGTGGGAAGTATCTGGGGCCTCCCCAGAATGGCTCGCCGGTAATGCTGTTCCTAGTCTTTGCCAGCTTATCGTTCCAGAATCTCAACACCTTATCGCCTGGCACACTTCTTCTAGAGATCCCTCTTTTGTCAAAGCTATCTTCATAGCTTACAAAGACCCCGCCTCTGGCAAGGCTATACGCTATATATATCCACTCATCCCTTGGAACTATATCCTTGAACCTAGCTATTGGATAGTTCTTCTCAACAAACTCTATATCCTCGGAAGGCACGTTCTCTGGTATTATCTTCATATCTTTTGCATGTATGGCTGCGTTAGCAAAAGATCTGAGTATAAATTCCCAGAAGCAATGCATTGAGAAAACCTTGCCCTCATGCACCCTGCCCTTGGTACCTGGTATAGCGTTGTCTCCATAGCCAGGCATGCCAAGGGCCTTGCCAATATCTATAAAGAACTCCCACATCGAAGCATATCTTGGATGACCGTTGGGGCACTGTCCTATGTATTCTGTTAGTGGCATTATAACAGGGCTTCTCCATCCCTCAGCAATCATAACACCGGCTCCGCTTGCATAGAGATATTGGATCCCATTTGTACCTGTTTCTAGATATGTTGTGTCAGGAACTATATAATCTGCGTAGAGAAATGTTTCGTTAATAGTTGTTGTTATCCCTATGAATAATGGTATCTTAGAGGTATCCTTAAGAACCTCTATGAATTTAACACCGTAGTTAGCACTTAGCACAGGGTTTGCGTAGTAAAGTATGAGAGCCCCGATCCTGTAGGGGTATCCCTCGGCAGCTCCAGCAAAGAACTCTGTATAGGATTCCTCAGGTGTATGTGGATACCAGGGCCTCTTAGCTGGATAGGGCTTCTCGCCTCTCTTTACCCTAAGCCAGTATTCAAGGGTATCCTCATAGGCGTATCTATGTCTATCAATAGGTGGTCCCCATATGGTTGGTGCTTCAGGCGGTGGTACGAGTGTATATATATAGTTTGTATATGCTGTTGTGCCAGGCCTCCCCAATAATCCTCCTTTTCTATGGAAGTTCCCTATAAGCGTATCCAGAATCCTATATGCCCATGTATTGTACTCTCCATTCGGATGCATAGCGACTCCTCTATGTATATAGGTCCCTGCATATGGTGCTGCTTCGGCGAAGTCCTTAGCCATTAGCCTAACCTTATCAACATATTCGTTAAACTCTCTGGATCCCCTCTTATATGGGCTTACTAGCTCGAGCCAATCCTCGAAACTCTTTGAGAAGACATAGTCCTTAAATATTTTGAAAGCACTTATAACCCTGACATTCTCACCTGTCTTAAGCCTGACAACCATTTCCACCTCTAGATCTGCGAAATCTGTTTTATCATATGTGAGGAGCTTTCCTTCAACACTCACTACTGGTTTATCAGCATCTTCAATCCCCACATCCCGAGCCTTTAAAAACTCACCAAATCTGGGATGCCCCTCCTCAAATATGACGAGCCATGTTGCATTTGTATGCACTGGATAGCCGAGCTTATTAGCTGATGCTATATTGGGTATTCTCAGAAACTCCTCATTATACCACCGATTCTCTATTAAAACCCTAGCCACAGCTAATGCTAGAGCAGCATCATGGCCTGGCTTAACTGGTATCCATATTATATTACCTCTAGCCTCTGTTCTAGGTGCGTGTGGATCCACATAGTATAGCTTTAGATCTCCCTCAGCAGCCCGCTCAACAAGGATACCATGGCCAGTTGCTCCTGGATGAACCCTGCCAAGGCCTATACCTGCTGCAATAACTACTTTGGCACTGACTACATCAACCTGAAGGTCAGAATATCCACACCATAGATAGTTGCCTGCATAATATCCTAGCTGGCATGCTGATGTATGCCTTAGCCAATTAACACTACCAAACGCTGTGATCCATCTGGATGTGAAGAAATCAGCATTATCCTGCCCCCTACCCCTTATATAGACTACCATGTTAGCTTTAGTTCCTAGGTCTGGTCTATCCGGATCTATTAATATATCCTCAAGCCTTAAACCCCTTTCTCCAAGTATCCTCGACCATTTGGATTTGAAGTCGTTGATCGCTTTAACGAGATCTTCATAAGTCTTAGCGGGATCCTTAGCAATAGCTAGGATCACATCTACGTCTTTCTTCATATCAGATAAAGTTTTAACTGGATCTAAACCTGCTTGTCTCAGTTTACCAGCAACATAGAAGTCCCTCAGCCCAGGTAGCCTCTCACCAGTTTCCTCGATTATCCCTCCCTCAACTATTTCTCTTATCAGCTGCTCCCATGTTATAGCCTTCCACTTACCACTACCCCTAGGCCCAGCCCTCTTCAGAGGCTTAATAACCCTATATGGATCATATACATAGTGTATCCCATCCTGCCCTCTAGGACATAAAGTTCCATGCCATCTAGACATTGCCTCCTCAATAGAGGTTCTATATGCCAGGGGCGCGAGTCTATAAACCCTATTGTTAAGGGCTACAGCTCTATTGTATGGGTGATACGGATTACCCTCTATCCTCTCAATTACCTCTATACCTCCATAATCCACCACTCTAGCTTTGATCCCGCATCTAACGTTACATCCTAGGCAGGTTGAGAGGACATATCTAACATTAGATCCAGTGTTGGGATCTGGCTGTACCTCTACATACTTAGGCCTAACTATCTTCTCTATAACGGGCCAGTATGTGGCTAGACCAGCACCAAGCAGGGCTACCCCTACAATGCCTTTTATAAGCGTTCTCCTATCTAGACCTTTACTCATATCCCCCACCCCCGAGCTTCTCTAAAACAACGCTTCGCAGGGGAAGTATGAGGGATATTATGAATGCTATGCCTATGAATAACGCGAATAGAGAGATTATGGGGAGCTCCTCTACAAGATCTATATGGGCTGGGAAGATCGCAAAGCCTGTTTTAGAAACCTGCTGTATGGTTACCGCATATATCCATCTATCGATGATCACAGCTAGGAACCCTATTGCTGAGGCTAGCGGTAATGTTGAAGCCTTCTTCATAGAGTATAGGGCGATGATCATGGATGATACGAGTAGAGCGATTGATATGGCGATCAGAGGTTCCGATACATTTATGAGGGAGCTAACTACAGGCATGCCTGAGAGCATTACGGAGATTCTGAAGTATTCGATAAGCTTCACAGCTATAGATGCGAATGCAGATGCTGCGAGGATAGTTGCTAGGGAAGTGCTTAGAGGTATTCTAATAAGGGCAGATGCTATTGAGGTTATGAAGATCGCTGCTATCAGGCTCCCAAGGAGATATGTGATTGGGAGTAATGGGTATATATTATATAGCTGTAGCTTAGCCTCTGCTGTGAATAGAAGTCCTGGGAAGTACATGGCCCATACAAGGCCGAGTATAAGGAGGAGAACCGCTGCTATTCTGGCTACACCATAGTATTTCTCGTAATCAGCCTCGCTCTTTAGGCCGAGAGCTAGTAATCTTCGGAGGCCTCCCTTAGAATATAGATCTCCTGAGAGGATCAATAGAGTCGTTAGAGAGAATACTATGAAAGTCACGGGCCATAGCAGGGCAAATATAGCTATGGGAGCTATGCCGGGTGTTGAGCTTGTTGGAAGTATATGGGGTGAGAGGAAGATCTGGATCGCATGATCAGGCCTCCTAAGATCTGCTAGAGGGCCGAGGAGGAGGACTAGATATGCAGATACCCCTAGTATATTCATGAGAGGTACATACCTTAGTAGAGGCTTATGACGAAGAATCACTGCTAAGCTGGTTATTATAGCTAGCCCAGATGCTATGGCTATCAGCAATGTATAACCAACTATCACAGGCTTCCAGATTATGGGCTCGACAAATTCATTAGGATATGCATATCCCTCGGGGTATGAGGGCCAGCTCCAACTCATAGATTCGCCACCCCCGGTAGATCTCTATAGAATATCATAGGCCTCGTCCCATATTCAGGCTTTAGAACCTGGACCGGATTCTTCTCAACTATTTTCGCTAACTCGCTTTTTCCATCATTCAGATCTCCGAAGACCCTAGCCCCTGTTGGACATGCCTCAACACATGCAGGTAGCTTCCCCATATAAATTCTATGGTTACAGAATGTGCATTTATCAACAACACCTGTCACGGGGTTCATATATCTAGCCCCATAGGGACATGCGGTTACACATGCTCCACATCCTATGCATTTCCTGTAGTCAACCAAGACAATGCCGTCTTCATTTACATATGTAGCCCCTGTTGGACATGGCTTAACACATGGAGGGTTGGCACAATGATTACACTGCTTAGGTACAAAATAGATAGTGCCGTCCTCTCTCACATGTCTCTCTATCCATGTCCTAAACACCCCTACAGGCACATTATTCTCTGCAGCACAAGCAACCATACATGCATAACATCCATAGCACTTAGATACATCTATATACATCGCAAAACGCCTCCTAGCCCTTTGAGCCTCAGCCTGAGTAGTTGAGAGGGAGCTGATCGCTACAAGCGCTACCGCGGTTTTACTAGAGACAGCCAAAAATTCTCTCCGCGTCATATTTACCATTAAGTCACCCTCCATAGAATACTATTCTTTTTCCCTTAAAAAATCACGTGAGAAACCGATATTCTTTTTTAATAACTCCGAGATTATTATAATTTTTTCTATACATATATGTGGATATACTAAAAATCATAATATATTATTTGATTTTAGGCACTGCTATAAACTACCTAACCAGGGATATAGATATGTATATAGATTTATCGATCACTATTAGGTTTTATATTTCCAGAATTAACACCGCTACCCTGAAGTCTCTATAGACAATATGATGTTGAAGCTTAGGTATTAATAAAAGACATAATCAAAGCCAACTCTAAATTAGAAACAGAGAGCTTATGAATATTTAAACTATTTTTAGACTCTAGTCTTTAAGAGGGGCTATGTGTTTTATAAAACCTGATATTAGAATTATTGAGATTATGTACCAATTAGCCTTTCAAAATCCTAGATCTTTGATTATAAAGAAGGCGCATGGATATATAAGCCTCACACATTTATATGTGATGAAATATGGCTGGTGATATAGAGAGTATAAGATCCCAAATGTATCTTGCGCTTGTACTTATGTTTCTTAAAGAGCCTAATGCTCTGAGAGGTGGAAAAGATCTGGGGTTGGATCTATCTGATTGCGATACCAACTCTTTGAAGGCCTCTATTCTAAGAGTAGATCTAGATCCTGTAACAAGAGGGCTTATTAGAAGTGCTATCAGGGAGTTTTATGATAACTATGGTTATATCGCCATGAGTGATCCAGATAGCTTGGTGACAATGCTAGCATTTATGGCCCAGCTTTCAAAGCGAAGAGATAGAGAAGCTCTTCTAGCTCAAATTAGATTTCTAAACGTACACCTGATACCTCTTATCAAGAAAGCTATAGAGCTAGGGACATGTCCACAGCTCAAGGAAGTTCTTAGATTAATCGAGGAGGATGTAGATATACTCAAATCTATGCTGGATAATACTAGTACTGATACTGACTAAATATAGGATAGATCTGTGATCTATGCTTCAGCTACTTGAATATTCAGTAGCTATATCGATGGAACATATTTCCTTATATTAGCTCTGAGAACATATTATATTGAGGGATCGATATGGATGGTGCTATGATAGCGTTTATAATAGCTATATTGATAATAGTTCTACCCTTTCTCGCAGCATCTATAAAGATTGTGAGGGAATATGAGAGAGCCGTGATCTTCAGGCTTGGAAGGCTTAAGGGGGCTGCTGGCCCAGGTATATTCTTTATAATACCCATTGTTGATAAGCTCTTCAAGGTGGATCTTAGGATAAACACTGTTGACTTTCCAAAGCAGAATGTGATTACCAAGGATAATGTGAGCATCCTTGTTGACGCCGTTGTATACTATAGGGTCGAGGATCCTGTGAAAGCTGTGGTGAGGGTTGCTAACTATAACTACGCTGTGATCCAGCTTGCTATGACGACTCTAAGGGATGTGATAGGTACTGTGGAGCTCGACGAGCTCCTAGCACATAGGGAGGAGATTAGCAAGAGGATCCAGAGGATCGTTGATGAGATCACAGAGCCTTGGGGGATAAAGATTGTTGCCGTGACTATAAAGGATATAGTGCTCCCAGAGGATCTTGTGAGGGCTATATCTATGCAGGCCCAGGCTGAGAGGATTAGAAGGGCTAGGATCATAGAGTCTGAGGGGGAGAGGCAGGCCGCTGCTATAATAGCTGAGGCAGCAAAGATCTATGCTAATAATCCTATAGCTATTAGGCTTAGAGAGCTCCAAACACTTGTGGAGGTTGCTAAGGAGAAGAACATGGTCCTCATAGCAGATACACTGAGATCCGATCTCTCGAGCCTAGCATATCAGTTGGCAGCGGCATCACTAGGAAAAGGCGCCCAGGAGCAGGGCAAGCAGCCATGAAGAGGATCCTCTTAACCCATAGAGATTTTTACATAGCATCACTAGCGCTCATATTTATAACACTAGCCATAGCCATACAAGCTATAGTAGCTAGCGCCCAGCCCCAAGGCGGGCAATATGTTGTTAAACAGGCTATTGTAGCCACTATAAGGGGTACTGTGGATCAGGGGATGAAGAGATATATACAGGATCTAATAGATAGGGCGTACAAAGAAAACGCAGCATTGATACTAGACGTCCAATCCCCAGGAGGCTTTCTAGGAGATACAATGGATATAGCAGATGCTATATTCAACTCAAAGGCGCCAGTGATTGGATATGCATCGGGAGATAGCTTTAGCGGGGCAACCCTCATATTGGTTCCTGTACACATCTTAGCCGTGAACCCCAGAGCCCTTGTTGGAGATGCCCAGCCAGTAACGATAGACCAGACTGGGAGGCTTGTACCAATCACGGAGCCTAAGATAATCAATCCATTGGTTAAGAAGTTCACAGACTATGCATCCCAGAGGGGTAGGAACTCTACCTTAGTTGCCATGTTCATACTCAACGCCACTGTGGTAAATGGTGAGGAGGCTGTTAGGCTACACTTCGCAGATCTAACTGCTAGCAGTCTAGACGAGCTGGTTGAAAAGATAAGGGGTAGGGTTGTAAATACAACAGCCGGTAGCTATAGGCTGGAGATAGATAGCATATCACAGGCCGGTGATTGCTTCAGCTGCAGGATCCTAAGCTTCTTCTCAGACCCAACTGTTAGTAGCATCATGCTCACCATAGGGATATTCAGCGCTATATTCGCCATATCCTCCGGCCACCTAATAGCCCTCCCAGTAGCCCTGGTATTCATAATACTAGGGCTGGTTGGTGCAGGGCTCCAAGTTGATCTACTGACCATGGCTTTGATCTTGATAGGAGCATCATTCATAGTGGCAGGCTTCGCAATAGGGCATGCAGACGGCGGGATCCTGATGACAGCCGGGGCTGTTATGATAGCCCTTGGAGCTGCCCTGCTACCAGTCACGGGGAGGGAGATCCTTATAGCTGGGTCAAGCGGCTTTCTAACCACAATATATGGCTTCTCCCTAGGCGTGGGAATAGCCTCAGCAACTGTGGGCGGTATTGTGGCTTGGCAGCTTGTCCTGCTTAGGAGGAGGAGATCAGAGATATTCGAGATCGTGGGTAAGGAGGGTGTGGCTAAAGAGGATATAGAGCCTGGTAGAGAGGGCTACGTTCTTGTCGAGGGAGAGCTCTGGAGAGCAGTGTCTAAGGAGCCCATAAAGGCTGGAGACCCTATAGTCGTTATAGGTAAGAAGGGCTTCCTCCTAGAGGTTAAGAAGAAGACATAGCAACACAGATGGGATCTAGCTGTGGGCTGTGGAAACACTCTAGAGCTCCTTGCAATGAGGATCATAGGGTGCTCGCTATGCCCGAGGCTCTCCAGATATAGAGTAGAGGTTGCGAAGAAATATAGCGGGGAGAGCTTCTGGTCCAAACCAGTACCGGGCTATGGAGACCCGATGGCAAGGGTATTCGTAGCCGGTTTAGCCCCAGCAGCTAGGGGCGGGAATAGAACTGGCAGGGTTTTCACAGGGGATGAAACTAGCAATAACCTTATGAGAGCTCTATACGATGCTGGCTATGCGAATCAGCCATACTCAATCTCGAAGGATGATAGTCTCATCCTAAGAGATATATATCTAACAGCCTCCGTCAAGTGTGTTCCTCCGGAGAATAGGCCTACCAAGGAGGAGATTCTGAACTGCTCCAACTACCTGGTAGAGGAGATAAGGATCCTAGGGAGAGCCAGGGTTTTCATAGCCCTTGGAAGGATAGCCTGGGAGGCTCTGAAACACGCGATAGGCATAGCGCTGGGAGCATCTATCCCGAACTATAGATTCTACCATGGTGCTGAGTATATGGTTAACACTATGCTGAGGGGGAGCGTATGGCTTATAGCCTCTTACCATCCAAGCCCTAGGAATATGAAGACCGGGAGGCTCTCCCACGAGATGCTTGTTAGCATCTTTAGAAGGGCTAGGGAGCTAGCTGATCTTTATCCATAGGGCTAGACCCTTTGATTCTCGGTAGAGCAGCAGCCCTTGCCTCTCCAAGGGTTTTTAGCTGTAGCTCGCATGACTTGCATATAGCCCTCCCAGGCGATGTTGGCTCGCCGCATATGGTGCATTCCCCCAGCTCGATCCTCCTATCTACTTTTGATGGGTTGAACGTTACGTCGAACCATTCTAGCAGCCTTAGCATTGTCCCTGGTTTTCTCGACTCTATCTCGTAGATCATATCCCTTATCCTGACCCTGAGGGATGGGAAATACTCTAGATAGGGGCATTCAACCTCCTGTGGCTTGTAACCTGCTAGATATGCGTATTTAGCTGTCTCCCACTCATAGATCTTCCTCAGAGGCTTTATCTTGGGTATGAATAGCTTGGATAGCCTTGGTCTTAGTGGGTGGTTCATGTAGAGCCTATCTATATCCCCCCTCATAATGTTTATCAATATAGTCTGTGCCTCGTCATCCAGGTTATGGGCTGTGGCTACCTTATCATATCCAAGCTCCCTCGCAACTATATTTATACTCTTCCTCCTATGGATCCCACAGTATGTGCATGGCGATATCTTAACGCCACCCGCAATTGATCTTTTAACCATATCATCCACCGAAGCACCCCAGAGATCTTTTATCGAGACTATATGGATCTCAACCCCCCTTTCAGAGGCATACCTCTTGATCTCCTCGAGATGCTCAGCCCTGTTATAACCCTCTATACCCTCCACAACCGTTACCCCTCCCAGCCTAGAGGGATCGTAGATCTGGGATAGTATGTCTAGAAGCACAAAGCTATCCTTACCGCCCGAGACCCCAACTAGGATCCTCTCACCATATCTTATCATATTATATCTGAAAATCTCCCTCGCAACCCTAGCAACTATATTCGATATAAAGCAGGATCTGCAGAGCCTATAGCCGGTATGGGGTTGATGCACAACGGCCTCTCTAGAGCCACATATTGTGCAGCGCGGCATTCCTACCTAGTGGTATAGGCTTAGAAGCAATATAGAGTTGCTTAGACACCTAATACGGAGGTGCTGGGTGTCACCAAAGGTAGATCCATCTATATGGGCTAGGGATAGGGATAGGGCTTATAGAAGGATGATCAGGGATCTATATATAGGCTATCTAGACCCTGGTGTGAAGGACATACTAGAGGATCTATTTGGGATGGATGGTTATTATCCGACTAGCTCATGCATAGGGAGGATCGTTGCTATAGATGCTCCAACACCTTGGAGGAGGAGGGATTCCCATGTAGTTATGAAGAAACACTCAGAGATCATGGTTGAAGAGGTTGAAGAGCTATTGAGGATCCCGGTGATAAACATATTATGGCTAATAGCGAGCGGCCCCATATTCCATGTAATAGCTAGAACACCTAGGCATGCCCTCGCACTTCTGAAGAAGGCTAGGGAGGCGGGGTTCAAGCATAGCGGGTTACTAGCATCGAGTAGAAGGGGGTACCTGGTGGAGCTGGTCACAGGTATATGGGTAGATATTCCGATCAAGACAGCTGATAGGATCCTTATAAACAGGTCAGAGGTTAAAGCGATAGTGGATATGCTTAACAACGCATTGAGGGAGGGGAGGGAGAGGCTATTATCTCTAAAAAAGATCTTGAAGGAGCTAGCTCTCTCGACATCTAATCAATAGCTATGAGAGTTACTGTTCTCACAACACCCTCTACCCTGTGGATTCCCTCAACCACTATCCTCTTAACCTCCTCCAGATCCCGAGCCTCCACCTTGCATATAACATCATATTCACCAGTTACAGAGTGGGCCTCAACAACCCCTTTCAACGCTCTAACCTTGCTCAGCACATCCCCCACTCTACCTACCTGAACCTGTATAAGGACATACACGATCATTTTGAGCCCTCATATCCAATTTCTATGGGGAGGTAAAATATTCAGCCCTATAGGGATCGTATTTTCTCTATAAACCTCCTAGCCCTCTCCAGATCCAGGGGTTTCCCGGCTTTGCCGCCCTCCCTAATATATGATCCCACTATAACCCCGTCTGAATATCTAGCTAGCTTCTCTATATTCTCAGGCGATGCCCCGCTCCCAACTAGGACGGGGACTGATGAGTTCTTCTTAACAATCTTTAGAAAATCTATAGAAGGGGGCTCCCCTGTTCTCAGCCCCGTGACTATTAGGGCGTCGGCGCCTCCCCTTTCCACATAGTCTCTAACTAGCTCCCCTAGATAGTCCTGGAGCCCCTCAGATGCTCCAACCCTTCTAATCAATGCCTCAGACTCTATTATTGATAGCACGTAGTTCAGGCTAACAGCGTGTTTAACAGCTATGTCAGCATATACCTTGACCCCAGGGTAGTTCCTCCTTATAGTCGAGAGTCTGGGGGCCTCGGGCTCTATGATCCCTGAATCCGATACTATGGTCTCGATCAGAGAGTTAACCCTTATAAACCTAGCTCCAGAGGCAACTGCTATTGAGTATGCCTCTCTCCCAGAGTTCCTCAGCATGTTAACGCCAACCTCCAGAGATGTTGATCTCACAACTTCCCTCACCACAATGCTCATAGATGATATTGCAAGGGGGTCTAGAACCCTCTTCCTATACGGGTGATCCCTGAAGTTCTCCACGATAATGGCATTGTATCCAAGCCCTTCGAGGATCTTTGCTTCTGAAGTAGCCCTCTCAACTATCTCCTCAACACCGTGCTCAGCCCTCGAAGCTATATATGGTAGCCTCGGGAGATGAATAACAGCTATAGCCCTATAGATGGCTAAACACCATCCACAGTTCTCCTATGAGAAATTTAACCGCCCTAGTGCTTTGAGGATCTCGTAAGATCCTTTAGGATGATTGTTGAGCTATATATACTAGCTATTCCTCAGCTGGTTGGATTTTAAAGCCCGAGCCCGGGGATTAATTTTCTGCGGTAGCTCATTATATGTTAGGTATGTTATTTGGAGAGATCCTCCGGATCTTCTGGGATCTCGATTAAGTTGAGAAGCATTGTGGAGGGCCGTGTAGAGGCTCCTATAGTGGTTGTTGATGACTATATATCATTCCTAGGAGAGCTAGATCCTAAGAGGGGTGTTCTGAGGAAGAAGGGCTATGAGGGTGTAGAGGTTGCAGGTAGGATCCTTGTGTTTAGAGGCTCTAGAGGCTCTACAGTAGCCCCATATATAATATATTCTGCCTGGAAGAGCGGTGTCGCCCCTGCAGCTATGGTTGTGACTAGGGCTGATCAGATAATTATAAGTGGGTGTGTGATAAGCAACATACCCCTTGGAGAGGCACGTGATCTCGATGTCTCGTGGCTTAAGAAGTACTCTGGGAGGAGGGGTTTTCTAGATCTTGGTAATCGCGAGGGCGAGTTAGTGATTTTATAGATTTTATAGAGATTATTGGTTATATCCTTATGCTCTGTATCTCATATGATATCTCTCTATCTATTCTCTAAGCATTTCTCAGCACCCTTAATAGCTAGATCCGCTATTCTCTTTGCAATCTCCTCAACCCCTATAAACCTATCCAGGATCTCTAGGAGTTTGCCGAGGGATACATCTGCCTGCCAGATCACATTGCTACCGCTATCCACGGGCTCGATCCTTATGGTTAGATCTGCTTCGTAGCTGGATCCAGCTGCCTTCCCGCTAACCCTATACCTAGCTATATTCCCCTCCATCGATACTAGGGTTATTGTTAGTGTTGATGTTATGCTGCTTATCTCCGGTATGCCAGCATCTGATATATCGAGCCTAGCTCTAGCCCTTATGCTCCTATCATCTAGTTTCTCATAGCTTATAACACCTGGTATGCACTCTGCGAATCTATTGGGTTTCTTCAGAAGCTCTATGAGATCCTCTGATCTGTGTTGGGATAGAAGCTCTCCCGAGATCCTCCTCATAAGACCCACCCAAGATCCTTTCTACTCAGCATGCTTATATGATGAGCTATAACCCTATATATTGCTCCGCATAGCCTCTCATAGTCGAGGAGCTTTTTATCACATATACCCATCACCAAGGCTTTGAACCCTGGATCCATATCAGCTAGATCCTCCTCAGAGGCTTGGCGAAGCCTATAACCCCTTGTCCTAGAGGCCTTAGAAGACCCTAGGATCTTCGATGCCTCATCAGATACCTTCTCAGCAATAAGCCTTCCCGTTGTGAACTTACCCCCAACCACTGAGACCATATTTCGGGGCTCCACATGCCTGAAGATCTTGAAGTCCCTCGTAGCCTCTCTACCAGCCCTAGCACCCTCGGCCCTTAAAAGGGGTCTTATGGAGTGATATACCCTGGTATAGCCGATCCTCCTGATCATTGGAAGCATCTTGGATCCCTCCTCGATGAGGAGCTCGATCTCATCCTCATCAGGCTCAACATAATCCGGATCCTCAACAACCCTCGCCGTGGTTCCAACTATCGATGAGCCTGAATATGGGACAACTATATCCCCATCTGATGGGGGTCTAAGCCTATTTATAACCCTCCTCGATAGCCTTGCTGGGATAACTATCATAGATCCTGCCGTAGGCATGATATCTATGCTGGCTCCAGCCATAGAGGCCACCTTACCAGCCCAAGGCCCAGAGGCATTGACTATCAGCTCTGCTCTCAAACTTCTCAGCGATCCAGATATATTGTCTCTAACAGAGATCTCCTCAATAGATCCTCCAACCACCTTGAATCCAACAACCTCTGCATCCTCCAGGATCCTAGCACCTTCTATATATGCTGAGAGGGCTACGCTCCCAAGCATATCTACAGCCCTTACAACCATATCAGGAACCTCTACAACAGCTCTTAAGGATCTGCTGAGATTCGGCTCCTCCTCGAGGGCCTCGCCAGGGTCTACAAGCCTATGGGATATACCTGTGCTTCTAAGCCCTTTTAAGAAATCATCTAGATAGTCCTCATCCTCCTTCTCAACAGCAACGAAATAGCCACCTGTATTCTCAATAGCGTGTTGCGCTACCTCAGACAATATCTTGCTCTCCGAGGCGCATTCAACAGCTGCACTAGGATCTCTTACAGCGTATCTAGCACCGCTGTGGAGCAATCCATGCATTCTCCCGCTAGTCCCACTCCCTATGGTTCCCCTCTCTAGGAGGACTACTTTGAAGCCTCTCAGGGTTAGATCTAGAGCTGTATAGAGCCCTACAATCCCTCCTCCTATTACGGCTATATCGAACCTCTCTATATGGGTAGCCAACTCATACCCGCCTCTATCCTATCCCTCGATGCCATATGCCCATGGAACCTCCCTAGCCCATCCAAGGGCTCTTTTAACCGCTGCCCTCCACCCGGCGTAGAGCTTCTCCCTCCTCTCGGGATCCATTAATGGCTTGAATACCCTGTCTAGGGCCCAGTTAGCCCTTATCTCCTCTAGATCCCTCCAGAACCCGACTGCAAGGCCTGCTAGATATGCCGCTCCAAGGGATGTTGTTTCAAAGACCTTTGGCCTCCAAACCTCTATCCCAGTTATATCTGCTTGGAACTGCATTAGGAAGTCGCTCTTAGCAGCTCCCCCATCCACCTTTAGCCTCGGTATGCTCCTCCCCGTATCGCTTATCATGGCCTCGAGCACGTCTCTGGTTAGATATGCTATAGCCTCTAGAGTGGCCCTCGCGATATGCTTCCTCTCGGTCCCCCTTGTAATACCTATTATAAGCCCCCTGGCATACATATCCCAATAGGGTGCTCCCAGCCCTACGAAGGCTGGGACGAAGTATACTCCTCCTGTGTCGCTTGCAGACTCGGCCAGCGGGTTGATCTCTGCCGAGACCTCTATTATCTTTAGCCCATCCCTGAGCCACTGGATCGCAGCCCCCGTTATAAATATACTACCCTCAAGGGCATAGTATGCCTTGCCAGGCTCTGTTGAGTAGTATATCGTTGTCAGCAGGTTAGCCTTGGATCTCACAGGGCTTCTCCCAATGTTCATGAGGATGAAGTTCCCCGTGCCATATGTTGATTTCACCTCACCCACATCGAAGCCCGCTTGGCCGAATAGAGCTGCCTGTTGATCCCCTGCATCCCCTGTCACAGGGATCTCGGCGCCCCCTAAGATCCCTGATACCTCTGGGCCTGTGTAGCCGTATACCTCTCTATCGCTTGAGGGCCTTGGCAGGGGGAGCATCTCCTCAGGGATCTTTCCTTGGATCTCCAGCAGCTCTCTATCCCAATCGAGCTTCTCTATGTTGAACAGCATGGTTCTAGAGGCATTGCTATAATCAGTAACATGAGCCCCTCCCCTCTCAGGTGTGAGGTTAGATCTCCCGCCCCTTGTTAGGTTCCATATTATCCATGTATCTATTGTTCCAAAGACAGCCTCGCCCTTGGAGGCCTTCTCCCTAAGACCTGGGACATTGTCTAGAAGCCACCATATCTTTGTGCTGGAGAAATATGCATCCGGCACCAACCCTGTTTTCTCCTGTATAGTTTTGAAGTAGTTAGCCCTTAGATAGTCAACCAGGCCTGAGGTTCTCCTATCCTGCCAAACTATCGCCCTATATAGTGGGACACCTGTTCTGGGATCCCAGATTACTGTTGTCTCCCTCTGATTCGTAACCCCTATAGCAGCGATCTCCCTTGGATCTATCTTGGATCTCTCGATCACCTCCTTAATCACAGCCTTAGTCTTCTCCCATATCTCCATAGGATCATGCTCAACCCACCCAGGCTTTGGATATATCTGGGTATGCTCGAGATAAGCCCAACCACCTCTCGCAGGAACCCCCTCATGGGTTATCAACATGGCCCTCGTACCGGTGGTTCCTTGATCAATGGCTAGAACATATTTCTTCTCAGGCATAATGGCATCTCCATATATATAGCGGAAAACATAGATAAATGCGTTTCCATCACATGGGAGAGGCAATAAAATTTTTTTAGGATTATACACGTAGTTATCGGGGGTGGTCTTCATGGCAGAGCTAACCCCCTATGTAGCGGAGTTCATAGGAACCATGCTCCTGATAATCTTTGGAGATGGTGTTGTTGCAAACGCTCTCCTAGCAAGAACCAAGGGAAATATACTGGGTGGAACAACGGCTGGGTGGATAGTGATCACAACTGGGTGGGCCATGGGTGTAACTGTTGGGGTCTACGCGAGCTTCTGGGCCAGTGGTGGGCATATAAACCCTGCAGTAACCATAGCCCTTGCCTCGCTAGGTCTCTTCCCATGGTCTATGGTTCCGGGCTATATAGTCTCCCAGGTTCTAGGAGCGTTTGTTGGGGCGGTGATAGTGTATCTAGCCTATATGGATCACTTCAGAGAGACGCAGGATAAAGCTGCGAAGTTAGGGGTATTCTCGACGATCCCCCAGATAAGGAGTCTTCCTAAGAACTTCGTAACAGAGGTCATAGGAACCCTGGTGCTTATGCTAGGTGTTCTAGCAATAACAAGTAGACAGGCGGGTGTGCCACCATATCTAGCACCAGCTCTCGTGGGTTTCCTAGTATGGGGGATTGGCCTCAGCCTCGGGGGACCCACGGGCTATGCTATAAACCCTGCAAGGGATCTAGGCCCTAGAATAGCGCACCAGCTTCTACCAATACCTGGAAAGGGCTCCTCTGACTGGGTGTACGGGGCAACAGTGCCGATCTTCGGCCCGATAGTGGGAGCCCTACTGGGAGCCCTAATCTGGAGGCTATATACCTTATGATATAATATATATAATAATATATTTTATCCCAAGATCTTTAGATCTTTTTCCATTCTAGGTAAAATATTAGCCATATCTATGTTCAATAGCTTCAGGCAGTAATTCTTATACGTAGCCACCCTCTACCAGGCCTTCCACGTGGGAGATAGAGGCTCACTTTCCAGAGGCTTGATAACCCAGCATATCTGAGAAATCATCGATAAGTTTATTAGTGTGGATATCAGATCCCATGTGTTAGAGGGTGCATACTTCATGAGGAATGACAGCATGGAGGAGATCGCTACCCCCTATGCTTCTAATAGCCCTAGGAGGAGGGCTGTTGTCTTCCACGGCTCTGGCTCCTCTCCGAGCTCTGTTACTTGGCTCGCTAGAATCATTGGTGAGAGGGGTTTTGCTGTAGATGCTCCTGATTCGAGTGGTGATGTTATCCAGGTTGCTGAGGAGTATGCTAAAAAGGGTTTTGATCTATATGCAGGCCACTCCAGAGGGGGATCTATTGCTCTGATAGCCTCAGCCCTAGCCGGGAGAGGTGCTGTGATAACCGTGGGAACACCCGCAGACAGGCTTCTCCAGGCTAGATGGCTCTCCCTACACCAACCTGGGAGTGTTCAGAGAACACTCTATCAGGATCTAGAGAGGAGGCTTGGAAACCCGTGGGAGGATCCGATCCCCTATGATAGGACATCCCTGATCCGCTATACTAGATATGTGAGAGGCCCCGTGCTTATTATCCACGGCGATAGCGATCCAATAGTTAGGAGCTATCACGCAGATATCCTAGAGGACTTCCTAAGACTCTCTGGAGCCCATGTAGAGAAGATCTTGGTTAGAGGTATGGGCCATGCTCCTAGGAGGGAACATATAGAGATTATAAGAAGGGCTATCCACAGCTTTCTCGAAAGACACGGGCTATAGCTAGATCTTGTGAGTTATTTTCAAATCTAGATCGGATCCTCTGTATAGTGCTTCACAGCTGAAAGCTTGTCCATAGAGCGGTTTGAGATCAGATCTTCCTAGAGATCCTTGCCAAGGTCTAGAGGGCTCTGCCCCTATCTATTATGCTGAGGATCTCATCTACTATCTCCCCTGGCTTCTCATATATGAGCATATGCCCGCATCCCCTGAATATTTTTAGGGTAGCCCCCGTTGATCTTGAGAATCTCTCGAGATCTTCTTGGCTTACTAGCGGATCTCTATCGCATCCTATAATGGTTACCATTTTATTCGATAGATCGCCGACGATCTCTGCGAGATTTATGTCCTGGTTGTATCTATAGAAGCTCGCAATTGTCTTCACAAGATCAACTCTAAAGTGGAATCTCCATGCTATCCTCTCCACAAGGTATCTATAGATCTCCTTCTCCTCTATCCCAGGGGTGGAGTGCTTCAGCGTGTTAGCCATGATCTCGATAGCCTCCTCTGGATCTGATACCCTCTCCCATAGCGATGCGAGCTTGGAAAACCTATCTGGATCCCCCCTTACCATGGGTGCCAATGCTAGAGCGCCTAAGGCCCTCTCCTTTAAAAGGGCTCTAGCTAGAATCGCTACGGAGCCTCCAAGGCTTATACCCACTAGCACCGGTTTCTCAACACCTGCTCTCTCTACAAAGGATGCTATGCTCGATGCAAGCCTCTCTATCTTCATGAACTCCTCGTCATACGGGTTTCTACCTGAGAATCCATGTCCATCGAGATCCACAGCATATACTTCCAAACCCCTCCCCACAAGATCTTTATATACATCGCTCACAACCCATTGCATCATATCCCCTCCAAGGGTGTGGAGAAATATTATTGGAGGCCTCCTCAAACCCCCATCCCTTCTAAAGGCTATCACATGTGTTGAGATATCTATAAATCTAATCCCATCGCCAAGGATTAGGACCACCTAATCTAGAGATCCACTGGCAAGTATTTAGGGATGTTATTAGCAGGCTTCTCCTTATATTGCTTCTTCTAGAGAATTGTTTTGCTTCTCATTATTAGATTTGAAAACCCCAGTCCTTTCTAGGGATGGATAGGTTGGTGATAAGCTTTGTTGCTGATATAATTAGGGAATATCTACTATGTCCAGGGATCTGGGGTTTATCTCTGGGTTGAAGGCTTTTGATGTGGCTTCCGATGTTCCCACATGCTATGTGAATGATCCGCTTGCTATTGCTCTCAACATATTAGCTATGAAGAGGGCTCCTAGGAGGATTATACTTATAGATCAGGGGAGAAGGGTTAGAGGTGTGATCACAGCGCTCAGGATATTGGAGATACTACTTAGCTATAGAGGAGCCTCGCTCATCAGAAGCGAGGGTCTTACAAAGGTTCTGAGGGAAGAGGTCTATCTATTCGCAGATGAAGCCCCATATACTATGGAGATGAATACACCACTTCCAGCTGTTATCATGCATATGGGTGAGAACAACATATCTATGATCCCCCTCATAGATTCTGTTGGGGTATATAGAGGAGCTGTTACCGAGAAGCAGGTGGCCTCCCTAGCCTCAGGCCGCAGGCTCGGCTTAAAGGTCTCGGAGTATGTGGAGGACTACCCAATAGTCTATATAGTGGATAGCGTGCTCAGAGCCTCTGAAGCCATGATCAGGTCTCGGAAGGCTAAGGCAGTTGTTATAGATGAAGGTGGGAGAGCTGTTGGTGTGGTTACAGCATCTGATATCCTTAGAATGCCCCTTCTCACGGAGGAGATTATAGATCTGCTGAGGGCAGATGTAGAGGTAAGCGTTGAGAGGATCCTATCCACGATACCTGTGTCAAAGGTTATGAGCGCCCCAGCTATTACAGTTGGTGAGGACGAGGATCTAGGGTATGCTGCTGAGATATTCACAGCAAATGACATAGGTATAATGCCTATAACCAGGAGGGAGGAGGGTGGGAAGATGATAGGGGTTATTTCGAGGATGGGTGTTGTGAGGGCTCTTGCAAGGGTCTTGAGAGGAGGCTAGGAAAGGGTGGAGGGCTGTGTCAATGGCTATTGAGAGGAGGCTTGAGGATTACAAGGGTATTGTAGATGAGGATGAGCTTGAATCTATAAGGAGGCTTGCTAAAAGGGTTGAGGGCGCTAGGATCCTCCATGTGAACTCCACCAAGAAGGGTGGAGGTGTTGCTGAGATGCTGAGGAGCATAGTTCCCCTAGCCAATTCAGTGGGGCTTAGGGTTAGGTGGGATGTTATAGAGGGTGATAGGGAGTTCTTCGAGGTTACTAAGACCTTCCACAACGCTCTCCAGGGTAATAAGGGGCTGAGCCTGTCGAGGGCTATGGTTGAGAAGTACCTCGAGGTTAATAGGTTGAATGCTGAGAGGCTTAATCTAGATGCTGATGTAGTGGTTATACATGATCCACAGCCTGCTGCTTTGATAAGCTATAAGAGAAATGCTAATTCTAAGTGGATTTGGAGGTGCCACATAGATCTCTCAGATCCTAATCAGGAGTTCTGGAACTTTCTAAGGGGTTTTGTCTCTAGATATGATGGCGACATATTCTCCCATGGAACCTATATACCGAGGGATCTCACAGGTGTTAAGATCTATATCTCCCACCCATCAATAGATCCTCTCACGGATAAGAACAAGCCTCTAACCCCCTCAGAGGTAGAGGATATTATTAGGAGACACGATATAGATCCTGAGAGGCCTATAGTTGGCCAGGTAGCTAGGTTCGACCCGTGGAAGGATCACCCATCCGTGGTTAAGGTATATAGAAGGCTTAGGGAGAAGGTGGATGGCCTCCAACTAGTCCTCCTAGGATCCTTCGCAGACGATGATCCGGAGGGTGAGAGGATATATAGAGAGATCCTCAGAGAGGTTGGGGGCGAGAGAGATATACATGTGATCAATAAGCACGATGATCTACTTGTAAACGCTGTCCAGAGATCCATGGTATTCGCATTCCAACTATCCATCAGAGAAGGCTTTGGCCTAACCGTGAGCGAGGCCCTATGGAAATACACACCAGTAATAGCTAGAAGAGCGGGGGGCATCCCACTCCAGGTGATAGATGGAGTCACAGGATACCTAGTGGACACACTTGAAGAGGCATATGAAAGGGGCCTCCAACTGCTTAGAAAACCATGGCTAGCAAGGATCCTAGGCTCTAACGGGCATCAACATGTGAAGAAGAACTTCCTAATAACAAGAGACCTTAGAGACTACCTGAGAATCCATATAGACCTCGTCGGGATCTAACCATACAAGATAAAGACATCAAGAACATAACAAGGAGCAAAGCTAAGCTTTCAAAAATATTTAAAGAGCCCTGTATTAAACCTTAAAAATGTATCGATAAAATCACTTGTCATTCTAACTTACAAATGATATACATATACATCGGCATAGAGAGATCCAATATAGCTTCTATTACTCCCATAGAGAAGGGTTGATGATGAGTAGAAGTAGCTAGCCGATATCCAATAGCCCTTATTAACGTACTCACTCCTTAGCCTTACTTCTACGAAGAGTAACATATATTTGATTAGCCTGCTCCACCCCTATGGAGGCTCCTAATATTGGTGCAGCTGAACCAGCTATCTCGCAGACCCATCCCCATATACCGCATAGTATGCCCAGCACATCTACAGATCCAGAGAATATAGGGTAAGTGTTGGGTTCATTAATTACTGTGAATACATCAAAGTAGATATAGTTCTGGCTAACGTAGTCTTTACCCCATCTCCAGTTCAGCTTGTATTATCGAATAGAATCCTCTAGGACGCCTTGCCCATCATAGGGGGTTCTCGTCCTTCATAATATAGCTGATCATCTGGTTATTAACTATTGATGGTATCATCAGAGTCATATTCGCAAGGGTATCTGTAGGGGTTTGATGAGCAGAAACCCCAGGGACATGTCATCACCATAGATATTCTCCTATTCCACCTTACAGCTGAAAACCTACTCCTCTGAATGGAGAAGGGGTTAGATAACATCTCTAGTACTCCGCATATATGCTATGATTTTCTTGTTAGTGCTTCTACAAGTCTGTTTATTATCAGGTCTCTCAGGCTATCCATGCTTGCCCTCAACTGCTTCGTATCAGCCTCTAAACCCTCAACCCTTTTCTCTAAGAGCTCGATCCTCATTGTTAGGTTCTTCTCAACCTCTCCAATCCTTCTCTCAAGGTTTCTCCCAAGCTCTTCAACCCTTTTCTCGAGCATGTCCATCCTCTTCTCAATAAGATCCATCCTCTTCTCGATAGACTCCATCCTTGTTTTT